>JAHBWY010000008.1 GCA_019636735.1 Phycisphaeraceae bacterium | reverse complement strand
TCGTTAGCTGCACCAGGAGACGGAAGCGATGACCCACAATCCGAGAACGAGATGACCGAGCGTCCTTCGATATTCATCAGCTACACCCACAAGGATCGGGCTCGTATCGCTCCGCTCGCCAGCTACTTGGGTCGTCTGGGTCTCCAGGTGTGGATGGACACGAAGGACTTAGTGGGCGGCGAGTCGATCATCGACGCTGTCAGCAAGGCCATCGAGAAGTCTGACCTGTACGTCGTGGCACTGTCTCCCGAAGCCGTGAAGTCGCAGTGGGTCCGTCACGAGCTAAACACCGCCCTTACCCTCGAGACGACGCGCGGCCGCCCGAAGGTAATCCCGGTCCTCGTTGCCGACACGCAACTGCCGCCTGCGCTTGCTGGGCGCCTCTACATTGACGTGACGCACTCCCTCGACGAGGCGAAGCCGAAGCTGAAGCAGGCGGTGGATTCCTACCTCGGCACCGGGGCTCATTCTCAGGTTTCTCCCGCGAAGCAGGAAGCGGCCCTCCTCATTTCCAGCGTTCGCCTCCGCCTCGAAGATGAGACTGTGAAGTACTACGGCGGGATCACCTACGACGAGACCAAGGAAGGAGTTCAACAGGAAGCAACTGACCTCGTTCGTGCACTTCGCAGGCGCGCGAACGGGATCCTCCTCAACTTCATTCCGGCGTCCGAAATGGACTTCAACTCGGAGTACTTCCGGTTTCCGAACGGGAACCTGAGTGAACGGATTGTGGAGATTGGCGGCGACATTGTCGGTACGCTCAAGATGCGCTCGATCGTGGAGGTTGAGGTACTGAATCCAGAAGAGCGAAAGCTTGCAGACCTAGTCTCGACGAAACTTGCAAGTCTCGGCGTCAGCAGGGTCGTCTATTCGTTCCTGCTGTCGCCGCCTCGGCCCGATCTACCACAACGTAGCCTTGAAAGGCTGCAAGCCGACCACGTCATTCTGGGGTGGGATCCCCACGAGGGTGCTGAGGTGGAGCTTCCTGACGATCTCAAGCTCTCTGTGCGTTGCACGGAGGAGGAGATTCAAATCGGACTGGAGACGAAGTACGCATTCCTGTTCGAGAAACGGGCAAAAGAGTTCTCGGTACGGGGATTTGTGGATTGGATCCTCAAAGAGAAGGGCAGCTAACAAATCAGATGCAGTGAACCCGGCGATGGCGCTTCGGTTTGCAATCGGGTGTCAGTGGCGCCGGGTCACTGATCTGGAGCGTTAGCGCCATAGCCCCGGCACCGTTCCACGCTTCCTTCGAGTTCCAGGTTGAGGAGGGTGGTCGGCCGCAACGCGTCTTCAACTCGATCTGCCGTTCGGCGTCCAGCACCCGGGGCGGTCGCGCCGCGGCATTGTTCTCGCAAGTGCGCCGATCGATGTCGCGCCGCGCTCGAGCACAAAGGCGCGCTCAAGGCCCTGTGCCGTTCCCGGTTCGTGCGGGTCCGCCCCGGGATGCTTCGTCGCTCCGTCGTGGCGCCTCCCAAACGCGGCCGCGGTCGAGATCACGCGGCGCGGAGCAGTCGAGCGTTCCGATCAGTGCGGCCGCCACGGCGCTAACCAGCTGCTGCAGCCGCCAAAGGCCCTCTGGCATCCGCGGGTTGGGCGGATCGCGATGGCTGGCTACACTGGCCCGCGGATCAGCCGCTCAAGGCCCCCGAGCGGGGCCTTTGCGGCTGAGCAACATCGTTATGCGACACTCAGCACTCGCCATCTCGTTGATCGTCTTCTGCGTGACGGGCTGCCAGTCGGTCCACACCGAACGAGCCGATGGCGTGCCTGTCGCGATGTGGCCGTCATTCTTGATCGCGAGCCAGCACGGCAAACCCGAGCGTCCGCAAGTACGAGACACGGTCGCGCGAGTTCTCAGCGACACGGGGCTTCACGCGACCGTGGACGATAGCGGTGTTTCCGTTCCCGAAGGCGAAGAACGCCGAGCGCGAGAGGTGCTTTTGACTGACAAGCGGCTCGATGGAACCGGCGCGATTGTCCTGCTCGCAATACCAGCGGGATCAGGTCGCAAGACGGCGGCAGGATTCGAAGTTCCCGAAGTCGCGCCCGACGAGCCGATGCGGGTGCCGACGACGAACGAAAGCAAATAGCGGCGGTCCGGCGTGTCGCATAACCCGGCAATGCAACGGACCGCGCCGGCGGTTTAGTTACTGGTGGTCGTGAGCCGCGCATGCGCCGGCCCGGCCGTTGATCGCCATTACGTTATGCAGCCCGAGCAGAGCATCTGGCAACCCGACCGCACATTGACGAGAGATGCACTCGTCAAGCGCGCTGCCATCTGCCAGAAATTCTTTGAGGACTGTCTGAGGCAGCACGCGGACTGGGATTGGGCGATCAAGGGGGTTTGGTATTCCAAACACTTCCGCCGGTGTCTGGAGTCGTCGCCAGTGAACGTCGAGCGGTGTGTTCGCCTCGGTCACATCGCACAGCGGCGATTTCATCGCAGCAAACCGCCCGCCCTCGTGAGTCTTGGCATGGACGTCGTCAAGTGGGTTGATCAAGAGTGCGGCTCCGGTCCGCTGCATAACCCGCCAATGCAGCGGACCGGAGCCGCGGGTGTAGTTTCTCTCGCTGGAAAGCTGCTGGGGCGCGGCTCCGTCCGCTGATCGGCCTCACGTTAGAGCGCAAGAAACGGCATCCGTATGATTCGAGGAATACGACATGGCTAGATGCACAGCACCGGTAAGAGGCCATCGCTCCGCGAGCGCCGCGGCCAACTGCCCTGCATGCGGCAGCCGCTATGGCCGCTACGGCGGATACAGCGGGTATGGCAGCTACCCGTCGTACTCCTCACCTTCCTACTCCTCGTCAAGGAGCGGCGGCGGCGGGTCGAGCAGTAGCGCAAGGCCGAGATGGTCGCGTGCCGGTTCGTCTATCTCGTACTCAGTGGCCCAAGTGCAATCACTGACACCAGTCCGCAATGCCATTGAAACGAAGGCCGCGGAGCAGCCTGAGCTTCGCGACGTCTTCCTGTGCCACGCGTGGGACGATCGACAAGGAGTGGCGAAGCAGCTACACGATTTGCTTGAGGCGGCGGGGGTCAAAGTCTGGTTCAGTGAAAAAGACCTCGGGCTAGGCGTGCCGATGATGCGCGCCATCGACAAGGGGTTGGCGGCCTCGCGCATCGGGCTCGTTCTAGTGACCCCAGCGCTGATCGCCCGTCTTCCCAAAGAAAGCGTCGCCGACAAGGAGCTCTCGGCTCTTCTGGCGCGCAATCGGCTTGTTCCGATCGTGCACAACACAACCTATGAGGCCCTCCGCAATGTCAGTCCATTACTCGCGTCGCGAAGCGGCCTGGACTCTGCAGAAGACTCAATGGCAGTGATTGCTAGCAAGATCGCAGAGTTGGTGACGATGTAGGTCAAAGCACAAAATGCGCTCTAACAACCGGTTGCAGTGGACGGCCCGCTGCGCGGCCCGCCGCTGAAGCGGAGCGTTAGCCGTACCGGAACACCCAATGAAACTTGCCGAGGCCCTACTCCTTCGTGGTGACATGCAGCGAAAGCTGGCGGCACTTCGAGAACGCATCACACGCAACGTGCTCGTCCAGGAGGGCAACACGCCGCATGAGGACCCCAACGATCTCATCACCGAGGCCAATGCGGTGATCGGTGAGTTCGAGACACTCGTCGCATCGATCAACGTTGCCAATCTCACGCACAAACTTCCGGACGGCCGCACGCTCACCGCTGCGATCGCGCACCGGGATTCGCTCGCGCTTCGCCATTCAATCCTCCAGGCTGCGCTCGCCGCCACCAATAAGGAGCCCGATCGCTACAGTGTCCGAGAGATCAAGTGGGTCGCGGCCATCGACGTCAGCAAGCTTCAGAATCAATCCGAAGATATCGCCCGCAAGATCCGTGAGCTGAACGGCCGACTTCAAGAAACCAACTGGCAGGTCGAACTGTAGACTCCTCCGGGGCGCCGGGCGAGCGCAACACCCCTCCCGGATCCAGGGGGTGGAAAACATACTGGGCCGATACGGCGCCGAGGGCAGCGCCACCAATCACTCACTTTGCAGCCCATCACCTGTCAACCTGCATTTCGCAACGAGCACTATTCACCACCGACGCGTTGACGGCGCCCCACTCTTCTGTCTAATCGCGTTTGACTGGACGGCTAACGAGGCGCTCCAGCTGACAATGGCCCTTCACGACCGGTGAGTCAGCCACGACTCCGGAGCGGCATGTCAGCGCGTTCAACAGTGCGTCGCCAGTAGACTGGCGACGCAAGTCCCGCCCGCGATCTGGAGATCGCGGACCGGGCCTTTGCGGCTGAGCTTTGTCGTTAGCCAGATACGCGCAACCTCACAGATTGCCAGGCGATTGAGCGACCCGCGACCCTTCCTTACCGCCGAGTGGCGTGATCTCGTCATCGCCAACTTCCGCGTTCCCGCGTCGCTCCTCACACCCCTCGTTCCGCGCGGGACGATCCTCGACCTGTGGCAAGCTCAGGCGTTGGTGAGCCTGGTCGGATTCCGTTTCGTCGAGACACGCGTGCTCGGCGTCGCCGTGCCCCTGCACCGCGATTTCGTCGAGGTGAATCTTCGCTTCTACGTCCGCCGCGAGCTCGCGTCTGGGTCGCGGCGCGCGGTGGTCTTCATTCGGGAGCTTGTACCGCGACGCGCGATCGCGTGGACGGCGCGCGCTCTCTACAACGAGCCCTATCGCGCGCTACCGATGCGGCATCTGCATCGTGCCGATGCCGCGGCACCGACGTGGTGCTACGAATGGCAGGACGGAGGCGGATGGACAGGCTTCTCGGCCGAGGCCGCTGGAGCCGCGGAGGAGCTCACACCAGGATCGAAGGCGGAGTTCATCACGGAGCACTACTGGGGTTACACCGCCCAGCGCGACGGGGGTACGGTCGAGTATCGCGTTGAGCACCCGCCGTGGCGCGTGTGGAGCAACGCCGCCTTCCGCGTGCACGGCGACCTTCGCCGCACATACGGCGAGTCCTTCGGGGCAATCCTGAGTGGCACACCAGACTCGGTGTTCGTCGCCGTTGGGTCACCTGTGACCGTGTTTCGCCCCAGGCGGCTAGCGGCAGCGGACCTCCGCCAGGGTACTGGCTAACGCTGCTTGCTGCTGATGGTTGCGGGTGCGGATGGCCTGGGCCGGAGCGGCCTAGCGGCCGCAGGGCCCAGGCCTCCTATTGGAGCGTCCACAGCAGAAGCACACGCTAGCCGGACCCGAGTGCGCCCATTTTGCGAAAGACATGCTTGCACGGCATCCGTGCATGTGCTAGACTTCTGACGCATCCATGATCGTCAGCTTCGCCGACCGGGCCACGGAGTTGCTCTACCGAACGCGCCAAGCCCCGCGGCGATTCCCGCATGAACTCGTCGCTGCCGCGCTACGCAAGCTCGACATGCTCGACGCTGCCGATGCGCTCATCGATCTTCGCTCGCCGCCCAGCAATCGTCTCGAGCTACTCAAAGGCCAACTCGCCGGCATGCACAGCGTCCGCATCAACGATCAATGGCGGCTTGTGTTCCGCTGGACGGACGGTGACGCCTGCGAGGTTCAGATCCTCGACTACCACTGAGAGTGCTGATCCATGATTCCTGACAAGCGCATCCCCACCCATCCCGGCGAGATTCTCATTGAGGAGTTCCTCAAGCCACTCGGCGTCACGCAAGTCGCGTTCGCTGAGCACATCGGCGTTCCGCTCCAGCGCGTCAACGAGATCGCGCGCGGAAAGCGCGGAGTGACACCGGAGACCGCATGGCTCTTCTCGCAAGCGCTTGGGACGAGTGCTAAGTTCTGGATCAACCTCCAGCTCAACCATGACATGGCGAGAGCGCGTCCTGAACGGAGCGTTCCTCGTTTGCGCAGGGCTGGCTAACGAAACGCTCCAGCTGCCAAAGGCCCTTCGGGCGCAGACTTGAAGTTCTGTAAGCTCAACCGCGGCCCACGGACCGCGGACTGGCCGCAGTCACGGGGCCTTTGCGGCTGAGCAACATCGTTATGCAGAAGGACTCACCAAGTGATGCCGCCGTGGCAGAGACCCTGATTGATGGCTCTTAAGAAATCCCAGCTCTACTCCTCCCTCTGGCAGTCCTGCGACGAACTCCGCGGAGGCATGGACGCCTCGCAGTACAAGGACTACGTCCTGACGCTGCTGTTTATGAAGTACGTGTCGGACAAGGCGGCGAGCGCGAGGGGCTCGCTGATCGATGTTCCGAAGGGTGCGAGCTTTGCCGACATGGTTGCGCTGAAGGGCGACAAGGAGATCGGCGACAAGATCAACAAGATCATCGCCCGCCTCGCCGAAGCGAACGACCTCAAGGGCGTCATCGACCAGGCGGACTTCAACGACGAGGGCAAGCTCGGCTCGGGCAAGGAGATGCAGGACCGGCTCTCGAAGTTGGTGGCGATCTTCGACGGGCTCGACTTCCGCGCCAACCGGGCCGAGGGCGACGACCTGCTGGGCGACGCCTACGAGTACCTGATGCGCCACTTCGCCACCGAGAGTGGCAAGAGCAAGGGCCAGTTCTACACCCCGGCCGAGGTCTCGCGCATCATGGCGCAGGTCATCGGCATCGAGCGGGCCGGCGAGCTGCGCGAGCCCACCGTCTACGACCCCACCTGCGGATCCGGCTCGCTGCTCATCAAGGCGGCCGACGAAGCCGGAACCTCGAAGCTCGCCATCTACGGCCAGGAGATGGACGTGGCCACCTGGGCTCTGGCGCGCATGAACATGATCCTGCACGGCCACCCGACCGCCGAGCTGTGGCGCGGCAACACGCTCTCCGCGCCGAACTTCAAGAACAAGAACGGCAGCCTCCGGACCTTCGACTTCGCCGTCGCCAACCCGCCCTTCTCCGCCAAGGCGTGGTCGAGCGGCCTCGACTCCGCCCACGACGAGTTCGGGCGCTTCGAGTACGGCATCCCGCCGGCCAAGAATGGCGACTACGCCTTCCTGCTGCACCTCGTCGCTTCGCTCAAGAGCACCGGCAAGGGCGCCATCATCCTGCCGCACGGCGTGCTGTTCCGCGGCAACCGGGAATCCGACATCCGCAGGAACCTCGTCCAGCGCGGCCTGATCAAGGGCGTCATCGGGCTGCCGGCCAACCTGTTCTACGGCACCGGTATCCCGGCCTGCATCGTGGTGATCGACAAGGAGCACGCCCAAGCCCGCACCGGCATCTTCATGGTCGATGCGAGCAAGGCCTTCCTCAAGGACGGCAACAAGAACCGCCTGCGCAGCCAGGACATCCACAAGATCGTGGACGTGTTCACGCGCCAGATCGAGCTGCCGCGGTACTCGCGCATGGTGCCGGTGGCGGAGATCGCGAACCCGGCCAACGACTACAACCTGAACCTGCCGCGCTACATCGACGCGAGTGAGCCCGAGGACCTGCACGACCTCGACGCGCACCTGAACGGCGGCATCCCGGTCCGTGACATCGACGCGCTGGAGGCCTGGTGGCGCGTCTTCCCGACCCTGCGCAAGGCGCTCTTCCAGGAGAACGGCCGCGAGGGCTACCTCGAGCCGCGCGTTCCCGCGCACGCGCTCAAGGCCACCGTGACTGGCCATCCGGAGTTCAAGGCCTTCGCCGAACGCGTGGCGGACGTGTTCGAGGGCTGGCGCGGCGCCCACGAATCCGCGCTCCGGGGCATCAAGATCGACGACCGGCCCCGCGAGCTGATCCACACCCTGTCCGAAGACCTGCTCGTCCGCTTCGCCGACCTGCCGCTCGTGAGCCGCTACGACGTCTACCAGCGGCTCATGGACTACTGGGCCGAGACGATGCAGGACGACGTCTATCTCATCGCCGCCGACGGCTGGCAGGAGGCCGCCCGGCCGCGCGGGATCGTCGAGGACAAGGCGCGCAACATCAAGGAGACGCCAGACCTCACCATCGGGCGCAAGAAGTACAAGATGGACCTGGTGCCGCCCGCGCTCGTCGTCGCGCGCTACTTCGCGAAGGAACAGGCCGCCGTCGAGGCGTTGCAGGCGAAGCAGGAGGCCGCGGCGCAGGCGCTGGAGGAGTTCGTCGAGGAGCACAGCGGCGAGGAGGGGCTGCTGGCCGAGGCCACCAACGACAAGGGGAAGGTCACCAAGGGCGGCGTCAAGGACCGGCTCAAGGCCATCGACGGCGAGGCGGAGAGCGACGAAGAGCGCGACGCCCTCGAACGCTGCCTCGCCCTGATCGACGCGGAGTCCGAGGCCAGCAAGGCGGTGAAGGAGGCCCAGGCCGCGCTCGACGAGCAGGTGCTGGCCCGCTACGGCAAGCTCACCGAGGCCGAGATCAAGGCGCTGGTGGTCGAGGACAAGTGGCTGGCATCGCTGCGGGCCGCCATCGACGGCGAGGTGCAGCGGGTGACGCAGCAGCTCACCGGGCGCGTGAAGGACCTGGAGGAGCGCTACGCCCGACCGCTGCCCGAGCTGGAGCGCGAGGTCGAGGGGCTCAGCGCGAAGGTTGAGGGGCACCTCAAGAAGATGGGGCTCGCGTGGGGATGAGCACTAAGGCGACTCAATTCAGAGACGCCTCGCCTTGCAGAGGTAAGAAGGCGAAGGCACAGGCGCAGGACGTGCGGCCAGGGTACAAGCGTACCGAGCTCGGAATCATTCCAGAGAGTTGGGAGGTCGTACGCCTTGATGAGAGATGCGTAACCTATAGTGGAGGCACTCCCGATACATCTCGACCGGACTTTTACGGCGGCGAGATTCCCTGGATTACGTCGGGTGATCTGAATGCTGGTCGTGTTCGCGAAGTCGCGGGCCGCATCACAAAGAACGGCCTGAACTCATCATCCGCGAAGATGGTCCGGCGGGGCGATCTTGTTCTTGCTCTTTATGGTGCAACGGCCGGTGTTGTTGCGATTACTGAGATCGATGCTGCGATCAATCAGGCAGTACTGGCGATTCGCACCGACGTGTGCGATCACGAGTACCTGTTCCAGCACCTCGCCAACCGGAAGACGCAGATCATCGATACGTACACGCAGGGAGGGCAGCCGAATCTCAGTGGTGCGATTATCCGCTCGCTCCTGATCGCGCTCCCCCCTCACGCTGAACAACGCGCCATCGCCGAGGCGTTGTCGGATGTGGATGGGTTGCTCGGGGCGTTGGAGGCGCTGATCGCCAAGAAGCGGGCCATCAAGCAGGCCGCCATGCAGCAACTCCTCACCGGCAAGACTCGCCTGCCGGGCTTCAGCGGGGAGTGGGAGAGTCGACAAGTTCGGGATGTGATCACCCGGTATTTCTGTGGGCCAAGTCCGACATGTGAAGAACGGAACATCAGTGGCGAAGAAGAGTGGGGTGTTCTCAAAACCACGGCAGCGACCGTCGAGAACGGGTGGGCTTGGAGGCAACACAAAGCGCTTCCGCGTGCCTATTGGGGCCGCGAGCATCAAAAGGTCAGAGTCGGAGATGTGATCATCACAAAGGCCGGGCCTAGACACCGCGTTGGAGTGTCCGCCTGGGTCGATTACGTACCGGACCGGATTATCGTTTCGGGCAAGATGATTGGGCTACGGCCACACGCACAGAAGGCCGTGCCGCTAGTACTAGCAGCCGCACTTGGCTCCAAACATACGCAGCGCTTCCTTGACGAGCGCACTACGGGAATGGCGGAGAGCCAGGTTAACTTCGAGAATCAAAACGTGCTCGAGGCCCCGCTAAGGCTGCCCCCTATTGATGAGCAGCGGGCCATCGCAACCGTCCTCTTCGACATGGACGCCGAAATCGCCGCGCTTGAAACCCGCCGCGACAAGACCCGCGCCATCAAGCAGGGCATGATGCAGCAGCTCCTCACCGGCCGCGTGCGGCTTGTGAAGCCGGAGGCTGCGGCATGAGCGGCGTTGGACAGCGCGAGATAAAGACCCAGCAGCGGGTAAACGCCTTTTTGCGCGACGCGCTCGGCTACGCCTACCTCGGCCACTGGAAGGACCGCGAGGGCAACAGCAACATCGAAGAGGAGCGCCTCATCGACTGGCTCCAGCGGCAGGGGCACGGCGACAAGCTCATCAACCGCGCGCTCTTCGAGTTGAACAAGGCCGCGGCGCTGGGCGGCAGCAGGACGCTCTACGACGCCAACCGCGAGGTCTACGGCCTGCTGCGCTACGGCGTGAAGGTCAGGCCCGAGGTCGGCGAGCAGACCGTCACAGTCTGGCTGATCGACTGGGAGCATCCGGAGAACAACGACTTCGCCGTCGCCGAGGAGGTGACGGTGTATGGCGTTCACACCAAGCGGCCCGACCTCGTTCTCTACGTGAACGGCATCGCCCTGGGCGTGCTGGAACTGAAGCGCTCAATCGTCTCCGTGAGCGAGGGCATCCGCCAGAGCCTGGACAGCCAGAAGAAGGAGTTCATCCGCCCCTTCTACACCACGGTGCAGCTCGTCCTGGCGGGCAACGACACCGAGGGGCTGCGCTACGGCGTGATCGAGACGCCGGAGAAGTACTGGCTGCGCTGGAAGGAGGCGGAGGCGCCCGCAGAGGTGCTGGCGGCGGCCGGTGACAACCCGCTGCTGCGCGAGTTGGGCCAGCTTTGCGGCAAAGCGCGGCTGCTGGAAGTCATCCACGACTTCATGGTCTTCGACGCCGGCATCAAGAAGACCTGCCGCCACAACCAGTACTTCGGCGTGCGCGCAGCCCAGGCCCGGGTGCGCGCGCGCGAGGGCGGCATCCTCTGGCACACCCAGGGCAGCGGCAAGAGCCTGATCATGGTCTGGCTCGCCAAATGGATCCGCGAGCACGTGAAGGACGCGCGGGTGCTCATCCTCACCGACCGCACCGAGCTGGACGAGCAGATCGAGAAGGTGTTCAAGGGCGTGAGCGAGAGCATCCACCGCACCAAGAGCGGCGCGGACCTGGTGCGGGTGCTGAACGCCAGCGAGGAGTGGCTGATCGGCTCGCTGATCCACAAGTTCAGCGCCTCGGAGGAGGGCGACATCGTCGCCTTCCTCGCGGACATCCAGGGCCACCTGCCCAAGGGCTTCCACGCCAAGGGCGAGATCTTCGTCTTCGTGGACGAATGCCACCGCACCCAGTCGGGCAAGCTGCACGATGCGATGAAGGCGCTACTGCCCGGTGCGATGCTGATCGGCTTCACGGGTACGCCGCTGCTGAAGAGCGACAAGCGCCGCTCCATCGAGACCTTCGGCCCTTACATCCACACCTACAAGTACGACGAAGCGGTGCGCGACGGCGTGGTGCTCGACCTGCGCTACGAGGCGCGCGACATCGACCAGAGCATCACCTCGCCGGCGAAGGTGGACCAGTGGTTCGAGTTGAAGACGAAGGGGCTCACCGACGTGGCCCGCGCCCAGCTCAAACAGCGCTGGGGCACGATGCAGAAGGTGCTTTCCGCGCGCGACCGGCTGGAGAAGATCGTCGCCGACATCCTGATGGACATGGCCACCCGCGACCGGCTGAAGAGCGGGCATGGCAACGCGCTGCTCGTCTCGGGCAGCATCTACTCGGCCTGCCGCTTCTTCGAGATGTTCCAGCAGACGGACCTGGCCGGGAAGTGCGCCATCGTCACCTCCTACCGGCCGCAGCCCGCCGACATCAAGGGTGAAGAAAGCGGCGAGGGGCTGACCGAGCGGCTGCGCCAGTACGACATCTACCGGAAGATGCTGGCCGCCCACTTCAATGAGCCGGAAGAGACGGCGATGTACAAGGTGGAGCAGTTCGAGCAGGAGGTGAAGAAGCGCTTCATCGAGCAGCCGGGGCAGATGAAGCTGCTGATCGTCGTGGACAAGCTGCTCACCGGCTTCGACGCGCCTCCCGCGACCTACCTCTACATCGACAAGAACATGCAGGACCACGGCCTGTTCCAGGCCATCTGCCGCGTGAACCGGCTCGATGGCGACGACAAGGAGTACGGCTACATCATCGACTACAAGGACCTGTTCCGCTCGCTGGAGGGGGCGATCAAGGACTACACGGGCGAGGCCTTCGGCGGCTATGACAAGGCGGACGTCGAGGGGCTGCTGAAGGACCGGCTTGAGCAGGGTCGCGAGCGGCTGGAAGTGGCGCGCGAGGCGGTCAAGGCGCTGTGCGAGCCGGTCGATCCGCCGCGCGATACCGTCGCCTATGTCCGCTACTTCTGCGCCCTGGAGAGCGGCAACGCCGAACAGCTCAAGGAGAACGAGCCGAAGCGCGTGGCACTCTACAAGCTGGCCGCCGCCTACCTGCGGGCCTTCGCCAACCTGGCCAACGAGATGCGGGAAGCCGGCTACACCGACGCCGAGGAGGAGGCGATCAAGGGCGAGGTGGACCACTACGAGAAGGTTCGGCAGGAGGTGAAGCTCGCCAGCGGCGACTACGTGGACATGAAGGTGTTCGAGCCGGCCATGCGCCACCTGCTCGACACCTACATCCGCGCTGAGGAGAGTGAGAAGGTCTCGGCCTTCGACGACCTGACGCTGGTGGAGCTGATCGTCGAGCGCGGCGAGGCAGCGGTGGACACGCTGCCCGACGGCATCCGCGGGAACCGAGAAGCGATGGCGGAGACGATCGAGAACAACGTCCGCCGGCTGATCATCGACGAGATGGCCGTCAACCCGAAGTACTACGAAAAAATGTCAGAGCTTCTCGATGCGTTGATCCGGAAGCGCAAACTCGAAGCGATGAGCTATCAGGACTACCTCAAACAGGTCGTGGCGCTGACGAAGAAGGCGAAGGCACCCGAAAACCATGCCTCATACCCTTCAGCGGTGAACACGCCGGCCCGGCGTGCGCTCTATGACAACCTCGATGGGGCAATGGCGTCCGCGGTACGGGAATCATCGGACTCTCAGGACGACTCGCAGCCGCCGCGCAGCCGAGAGAGCACTGCGCTCGCGCTGGATCGCGCCATCCTGGCCGTCAAGAAGGCGGATTGGCGCGGCAACCGGTTCAAGGAGCGCGAGGTTCGCAATGCGATTCAGGCCGAGCTTGGAGCGAACGACGAGCTGGTCGAACGAATCTTCGCGATTGTGAAGGCACAGCGTGACTACTGATCGCAGCCAAATCCAGATCGCCGGCATCGCCGTCGAGGTGGTGCGTAAGGAGATCAAGCACCTTCACGTAGGGGTCTACCCGCCCGCGGGCCGGGTGCGGGTGGCGGCCCCACTGGGCTTCGATGACGAAGCGGTGCGGCTGGCATTGGTTTCGCGCCTGGGGTGGACTCGCCGCAAGCAGAAGGAGTTCGCAGGGCAGGATCGCCAGTCGCAGCGAGAGATCGTGACGGGCGAGAGCCACTACTTCCAGGGACGCCGCTACCTGCTCGCTGTGAAGGAGTGCGATGGTGCTGCGCAGGTACGGCTCGTTGGCAAGTCGTCGATGGAACTGCGCGTCCCTCCCGGATTCGACCATGCTCAACGGGATGCTGTGTTGCAGCGCTGGTACCGCCGCCAGCTGAGAGCACTACTCCCGGCGCTACTCGCGAAATGGGAGCCCAGGATTGGAAAGACGGCCTCCGAGGTGCGGATCAGGAAGATGAAAACCCGCTGGGGAAGCTGCAACGGCCCTGCACGGCGCGTCTGGCTGAACCTGGAACTCATCAAGAAGCCGGTGCTGTGCCTGGAATATGTGCTGGTCCATGAGCTTGTGCATCTGCACGAACGGCATCACAACGACCGCTTCCTGGAGTGGATGGATACGTTGCTCCCTGCGTGGCGTGTTCATCGTGATGAGCTGAACCGCGCGCCGCTCGCGCACGAGGAGTGGACTTACTGATGAAACGGCTCTGCATAACAACCGGTTGCAGCTGACGGCGCTTCGCGCCGCAGCTGATGCTGCCCGTTAGGCGCACACATGACCCACGGACCACGTGCGCTCATTCTCCTCGCCTTCGGAGCCGTGGTCGCGTTCTTGGTCTCTGCGTCGCTTGCGCTGGCTAGAGGGGCGCCCGCTGATCTCACGCTCCGAGTTGTCAACAAGGGTCACTCGTCAGGCTTAGACTGGTGGATCAGTACCGACGCGCGTCCTGGACTGACACGTTACAGGGTTGACTTTCGCGCCCATGATCGTGACACCCCGTTGTCAGGTCTATCATCGCCGCATCCGCTTCCTTGGAGTGGACTCGCGGAACCCTGGCACGCGCCTGCATCAAATGGAGTTCCCTGGGACCGTTCTCACCGACACGCCATGGCCGCTGGATGGCCCTTCCTCGCGTTTGGGGCGGAACTGAGTCGCGACTGCAGCACCACTGAGGCCGACTTCCCCGTGTCGGACAATCGCGTGCTCTGGGGAGTAACCGTTTCGGTGCCCTCTTGGGTTGCGGCGCGCATTGCGGGGTCGGACACATTCACTATTCCGCTCCGGCCGCTCTGGTTGGGCCTCATTGCCAACTCTTGTCTGTATGCCGTACTCGGATGGTTGCTTGTCGCCGCGGTCACCAAATGGAGGTTTGTGCGCCGGGAAAGGCGAGGTTGCCCCCGATGCGGGTACCCAATGAAGGAGATGTCCACTTGCAGCGAGTGCGGCTGGCGGAAATCGCCACCGCGCCCAGTACTGTGGCGCCTAGCAAAGGCGCTCCAGTTGACAAGGGCCCCATGACCCGGGGTGTATGCTGCCACTTCCCAGCAGTCACCGCTCAGCAGTCGCGGGCCCGGCGAGCGGGCCCTTGCAGCTGAGCTCAACGGTAGGCCACACTACGCGCACCCCATGAGTTCGCAGCACGTTTACGACAAGGCCAAGTATCACCACGAGACGATTGAGCAGCACGGTCTCTCAGAGGAGCACGCCGCCAATCACACTGTGGTTTTCCTTCGTTGGCTCATCGAGCGTCGACTGATGAGCGAGTTTTTCGAGCAGGAGGCCGAGGGGATTCTTCGACAGTTTCGAACCGGCGAGGTTTCGATTCACCAGGTTTACGGGTGGTGGGATGGCTGTCTCGTTGACGACATGCTCTCGGAAGAGGGGAACGCGTTTGCGATGCACTATTTCGATTTCGAGCGCGGGTGCTACATTCACGACTACATCGAGACTTTGCAGGGCCGCTTGCCGTCAGAGTTTCACGTTGATTACACTGAAGACAGTTACCAGAAAATGCGGCGGGTCATTGATCGCCGCTACGACGAATGGAAGACACCCAAGAAGAAAGGCTGGTGGCCATTTTGACCGTGTGGCCTAACCATGCGCTGCAGCGAACCCGGCATGGCGTCGTGGTTTGCAATCCATGCGTCCCGTGCGCCGGGTCCCTGAGTTTTGGTCGTTAGGTTGATCGGGGCCGGCCTACAGGTCTTCAGGCTTCAGGCCGGTCGCCTTCGCAATTCGCGAGAGCATCTTCGGTCCGATCTCATCCGCGTCGTGGAATGCAAACACATAGTCTGGCCATCCCTCACGAGCGAGCCCTCACGAGCGAGCGTGCAGTGCGATCCGCTTTGCCGCTTGAGTTGCCAACCGATTCTCAGTAGAGCAGCCAAGACTCGGCGTGCTCGCTGGCTTCCCCACTGGCTCATGCGGCCTTGAAACTAATGCTCAGAAACTCGGAGCCCGCTTCGCCATGCTCAAGTCGCTCCGCCACCACGCGGAGCGCCAGCGCCTGGGCCTTGAACCTGGCTTCGTTGGGGTTGCCGCCATAGGCAAGTACACCGGGCAACGACGGGACCTCCGCAATCCAGCGACCGTCATCCTCGCGCTCGAGCTCGATCGTGAATTCCATGGAGAGCATTGTACTCCGCGGATCAGCTTTCTCATGCCGAGAGTTGCATTCTCCGCTTCCGTCGGCTTTCCACAGCGTCCCGACCGACCTAACGAGACGCTCCTGCTGCCAAAGGCCCCTGATCGGGCACCGTCGAGTCGGCGAGGGTATCCAAGGCAGCCGTGGGTAGGCTGCCGATGTCCGCTCAGTCGGCAACTGCCCGGCGACGCTGCCGGGGGCCTTTGCGGCTGAGCAACAATGTTAGGCGGCGCAGGCATGGGCCCTTTCTTCGTGTCAATACTGGTGACTGATGAACATCTTCGTGAGTCGACCAACCGTGGTGCGTCCGGAGTTCGAGGCTTCCTATGAGCCTTTTCGGCAGTACTTGGTCTCACTGGGTCTGGTGCTGCGGCGACTTGGTGGTGGTGACTACTCCAAGAAGCCGCCACTGCGAGCGGTGATCGTTCTGATCAACGAATGTTGCGGTGCGTTGATCCTCGGCTATCCGCAGATCGAGTTCTCGCATCAAGCTCGGAGGAGCGCGCAGTTCCAGAACAACCTCCGGTGCGCCTACCGTGGAACCAGATCGAGGGCGCCCTCGCGTACTCTCGCGGCACCCCGGTGCTTGTCATCGCGCACCCCGGCATCGACGGCGGTGCGTTCGACCACGGGATCACCGGGGAGGGCGTGCTACACATTGGTTGATCGGAGCCCAACTGGTTTCGACAGGAGCGGTTCGTTCAACCGTTCGCCGAGTGGACCGAGGAGGTCAAGGCGTGTTCGATTGCTCGCTCGGCGCCCGCCCAACAAGTCCATGCAGCCGGCCGGCCCCAAGCGGCCGGCGGCTGATGGCCAAAGACGTTCGGCAGCACGGGGCACATTTCCGCGGTCCGCCAGTTCAATCTCATGTACACGAACACACGCCGTGAGGTCATTGTCGCGGCAGTATCCGCAGTCGGGTTCAACGTATCAGGCTGCACGACCGCAGTTCAGGAGGCGCCACGAGTGGACAACAGCATCACCGCAGACTCGGTCGTAAGATTCCTCAGTTACTTTGAGGAGGTTGCCATGAAGGAGGACTTCCGCCTCCTCCACGATATGATTGACGAGCGAGCCTACTTCCGCTTCAATGACGGGGACTTCGTCGGCCGCCAGTCGATCCAAGCCGTCTTCGAGAGAACGTGGAAGGGTGATCCCACGGTCAAGAAGACCCGGTTCTACTTGTCCGACATCGTAGTGCTCACGACAGACAGGGCTTCAGCAACTGCAACCTACACATACAACTGGGAAGGCGCCCAAGGTGGCCGGGAGTTCAAGATTCAAGGCCGAGGCACCCGGGTGCTCGCACACGAGGGAGGCAAGTTTCGAATCGTCCACGAGCACCTCAGCCGCTTCCCTGCGCGCAGTCCTGCCTAACCCCTCGCTCAACCGGACGCGCTGCGGCAAGGCGGCAGCGCGCCGGTTAGCTCGAACGTTCGGCGTCGCATTCACACCTTTCCTACCCACCAACGCCCTCCGGAGTTGCCGCATGGCGGAAGCCAAGACCAAACCCACCGATGCAAGCATTGACGATTACCTTGCTTCGCGAGCCAGTCCTGAGCAGGCAGCAGACTGCAAAATCATCACGGCCATGTGCCAGCGCGCTACCAAACAGGCACCCAAGATGTGGGGACCAAGCATCGTCGGGTTCGGGTCGTACACATATAGGTACAAGAGCGGCCACTCGGGCCAAGCACCCCTTGCCGGCTTCGCTGTTCGTGGTCGGGAACTGGTCGTCTATCTCAGCTGTGAGGAATCGGACCAGACCGAACTCCTGGCCCGCCTGGGTAAGCACGAGATGGGCAAGTCTTGCCTGTACTTCAAGCGACTCTCGGACCTCGACACTCAAGTTCTCGAGCAGCTCATTGTCGGTTCGGTCCGTGAAGTCCAACGCCGCTACGGCACCAGTGAACGGCCGGGCTGATCGGTGGCACCTTAGTCCGGGTCCATGGGTCACACCTTTGCACATCGAAGCTTACCGAACTGGTCCTCGATTCGAAGCTGCTCTTCGAGCAGTCAACCGAGCGTCAGCCTGCCGAACCACACATCCCACACGCCGTCGTCGATCTCCTCCAGACTCACATACTCGCCGACGCAGCAGATGCTCACAATCACCCAGCGGTTCCCCCACCGCATCCCGCCGTTCCCGCTCACATACTGCAGCTCGTAGTGCGACGGGTACGCCAACACCGGCACCTTCGAAGGCATCGGGCGCGACGAAGCTTCATAGAGCGATCCCGGCGTCGCCTGGTCGAGCGCCTCGTGCGGACGCTCATCGTTGTACTCGGCGCGAAATCGATCGAAGCTCCGCTGCTGCGATCGCATGCTTGACGCCGGCGGTCGCGCTGTCTCCGCCTTCAGCGTCCGATGCATCCGCTCGTGTCTTCCATTCTGCTGCGGACTCGCCGGCTCGATCAGGTCCGGCAGAATGCCCAGGCGCACCCACCACTCAGAGAGCTTCGACAGCCGCGCCAGCGAGTTCGTCGCGAACGGAACGCCATGGTCCGCTCGGATCCGATCCGGCAATCCGTACTCCTCGAACAGTCGCTTGAAAACAGGCCGCGCTTCGCTGCATTTCGTCGAGCGGCGGCCCTGGCACCCCAGCAGGAAGCGGCTGAAGCCGCCCGTCACCGTCAGCGGATAGCAGTAGTTCCCGTCGCGCGTCTTGAACTCGCCCTTGAAATCGGCGCACCAGACTCGGTTTGGAGCATCCATCGCTGCGCTCCGGTCGTCCCGGCAGCCACTCCCAACGGTGCAGGAACACTCATAGACTTTGGTACGCAAAGTGAGGGAAGGTCACAATCATGGAGTTCCTATCGTTCAACGAGGCATGGACCTGGTGTGCCGAGCACGGGTTCGAGCTCACGCCCGGCCTTCGGCCGGTCCGCCCGCCGGCGGCTACTCGGCGTGAGCGGATCCCGTACGCCCAAGGCAAGCGCTCCGGTCATGAGGCGGACGCCGCCCGGCAGTGCATCGCAGCGCTGGGCAGCTGGGACGAGTGCCTGCTTTGGGTCACGGAGTGGGGTGTCTGGCCGTCCGGCGAGGATTGGCCGCGGTACTACGCGGCCCGCGGCGGGCGTGGCGAGCGCCGGTCTTTGGAGGACGCACCTGGGCATCTGTTTCGCGCCGGCGAGCAGGACGCCCTTCTGGAGTTCCTCACACAGGTGCTTGAACACGCATGGGACGCTCATGTACTGCCCGCCATCGCTGGCCGCAGGACCGACGCTCAGGGAGTCGCGTCTCACGACGAGTACATCGACATTCACACGCGCGGCCAGCACCCGGCGAGCGAGGCCATGATCTAACGCGGCGCAGAAGCTCCTGGTTGGGAAGGCCGGTTAGGCTGTCACCGGAGGCGTATCAACATCGATCGCTGTCATTGTGGTTGGTGGTCTAGGAAGGCGAGGATGATGGGGCGAGGGATCGGGCTGTACGGACCGCCAACACACACCAGCATGCAGCGGCCGCCGCTGATGCTGAACGCCTGGCAACACACATGAAAACCACACTCATCACCCTCATCACCATCATTGCAGTCGCTGGATGCTCCTCTTCCCGGCTGTCGAAGATTCCGAAGCCAGAAGGACGATACAGTCCTGCGATCTACGCGGCGGGCTCGATCGGCTTTTCCAGCGACAGGGCATCGACGCTTCGAGACATCGCCGCCAGGCCTGACATCACCGAGGCAGAGCAGATCTACCTTGTGGAGGTCCTGCAGGCCACCGGCGGATTCAGCAGCGACACGAAGGCTGTGTTGCTTTCGCTCCTGAACAACCCGGCGGTAACTCTAGGTACAAAGCAACGAGTTTCAGAACTCTTGCCAAGCCTGGGGCTTTTCTCCGCAGATGCGAAAGAGGTCACATGGGCTCTCGCGAACTAGAAGGGGTTTGAAAGCGGTGCATGCGTCAAGTGCGCCATCGCGAGGTATGCGAGCTGTCGAACTGCTGACGAATCTCCGTGACACCAAGGACACCCACACGACGCGAGTCGTGAGCGGCGGCTGCATTGGCGCGAGGTTCGATGGCCATGTGCCATCTCGATGAATGGTCACCGAAGAGGCAACGAAGGACCACACCCCACCGGTCCGAACATTGGCCCGGACCGAGGCGGACATGATCGTGGCTCTGACCATGAACACCGTTGAGGAAGCCCTCGGGGTAGCGCTGGCGGCTCACTCTGCGGGCATGCCAATCGCCACTTCGTTCACGGTGGAGACCGATGGCCGCCTTCCTGCCGGCCACAGCTTGAGAGCGGCGATTGCGCGGACCGACGACGCGACGGCGAACCACCCCGTCGACTGCATGATCAACGGTGCGCATCCGCTGCACTTCAGGGAGTCGCTGGAATCCTCCGAAGAGTAAGTGGCCCGGGTCCGAGGCCTGCGAACGAATGCCTCTTAGAAGAGCCATGCCGAACTGAACGAAGCGGCGGCACTTGACGCAGGAGATCCCGACCAGTGCGGCCAAGACCACAAGACCCTGCGAGCGCAGATTCCGCAACTCAATGTGCTCGGCGGGTGCTGCGGCACCGATCAGCGCCATGTGGAGGCGATGTGCAAGTCGGTTCTCGCCTGACTCCTCCGGCCCGTGCCCGAACGGCACTCAACACTTCGTCCCGACGGCGCTCCAGCACCCGGGCCTGCCGCCTGTGGACGCCTGCTGGACTCGGGTGCTCAGCCGCACTACATCACCTCGTATAGTCCTCAGCATGTCCGAGATTTCCTTCTCGCAGGCGCAAGCAGGCATGCGCGAGGGCTACGCCTCTGGAGCACCCGGCGTCCTGGTTTCGGGCATCGTCTGGCTGGCCGCGGGGCTTGTGGCGGTCACGCTCTCGCACCAGGCTGCGGTGTATGCGCTCCTCATCGGTGGAGCGTTCATCTTCCCGCTCAGCATCGTGGCCACCAAGGCACTGGGGCGACGCGGCTCGCACACGGTGGGAAACCCGCTCGGCCGCCTGGCCGCAGAAGGGACGATCTGGCTCCTCGCTGCCGTCGCCGTGGCGTACGGGATGCAACTCGTTCGGCTGGAGTGGTTCCTTCCGGCCATGTTGCTGTTCATCGGAGGTCGCTACTTCACATTCCAGACCATCTACGGCCTTCGCCTGTTCCGGGCGCTCGGGGCGGTGCTCTGTGCACTCGGTCTCGGCCTGGCGGTCGCCAGGGGCGCTCCACCGGTCGCGGCGTTCGCGAGCGGATTCACTGAACTCGTCTTCGCGGTGGCACTGTTTCAGCAGGCGACACAACGCGATTGGAACCCTGCCTGCATGCGACCCAAGGACACGAGCAGGTGTTCTTCCTCGAAGGCACCGGGTGACTCATGACGACTTCGAAGATCGACGGCGGAACGGTTCATCCTCTCCCCTCCGACTTTCGGAAAGCGATCGCATCCAATCCCGTCGCACGAGCGCTCTGGACGGAGATCACGCCGCTGGCTCGAAACGAGTGGATCTGCTGGGTCACCTCGGCCAAGAGGGACGAGACGAGGTCGCGCCGAATTGCGGTCGGCATCGACCAGATGTCCAAGGGCACGCGCAGGCCATGCTGCTGGCCGGGATGTCCCCACCGCGAGCGTGCTGCGGGACGCGCGCTCACCTGAGTGACGCGGAGCCTACGATCACCACTCAGCGGCGCCACCGCCGGCGTTCGTCTGCGGAGGGCCGGTTTCCGCGACACCACCTGCGAGGCCGATCCGCCGGACTCACGATGAGAGTCATCATTCTTGGAAACGCTGGAGCAGGCAAGAGCACCCTGGCGCAGCGACTTGCGGCGACCGCCGCGGCCGCCCGTCTCTCACTTGACGAGGTGGCGTTTCACGGCGGCACCCAGCGGCGAGCCGTGCGGGAGAGCGTCGACGCCGCCAAGCGCTGGATCGCCCTCCATGACCGCTGGGTCATCGAAGGTTGCTACGCCGACCTCATCGAACCGCTGCTCGACTTCTGTGATGAACTCATCTTTCTCAACCCGGGTGTCGCGGCATGCGTGGCCCATTGTCGCGCGCGGCCGTGGGAGCCGGAGAAGTTTCGGTCACGCCAGGAGCAGAACGCGCAACTCGATTTCCTGATCGATTGGGTTCGATCGTACGAGGAGCGCACGGATGAGTACGGCCTCGCCAGGCACCGGGCGCTCTACGACTCCTATCCCGGAAGGAAGCGCGAGATCACGGACCCGCGCGACTACCAGCCCGTCGGACCCGCAGAGTGAGTGGCGGCGCGCTGCCGTCACTCGTCCTCGAAGCTCAGGGTTTGTGGGGGGCCGAGGCGTGTTGCCGGCCCGGAACGCCCGATGCTCGCGAAGGACGCGAGGGTGAGCCCGGGAGCGGGCGCAGGAGCGGGCATCGAGAGGGGCCGCGACGACGCAGCGCTTCGCGCCTAAGGACAGGCCGGACGGGGGCATGATGTTCGCGCTCTCGCGGGGGTGGACCGGCGCGAGGGACCATGCCATTACTCACCGGTGGACCAACGGCGTATTGACCCAGGGGATCTTTGATGAAACTTGCCGAGGCTCTCATCCTTCGCGGTTCGATGCAGAAGAAGCTCGCCTCCCTCCGCGAGCGCATCGCGGTCAACATTCTTGTGCAGGAGGGCAGTCAACCTCACGAGGATCCGCTGAAGCTCCTTGCCGAGGCCGCAGGGGTGCTGGATGAGTTTGAAAAGCTGGTCACGGCCATCAATGCCGCGAACCTTGCACACAGGCTCCCCGACGGCCGCACGCTGACCGCCGCCATTGCGCACCGTGACGCGCTCTCGCAGCGGATTTCCATGCTCGACGCAGCGCTTCATGCGGCCAGGAAGGACCCCGATCGCTACAGCGCCCGCGAGATCAAGTGGGTGGCGTCCATCGATGTGAGCAAGCTCCAGAAGCAATCCGAGGACTTCTCCGCACAGCTTCGCGAGTGAATGGGCGGATTCAGGAGGCCAACTGGCAGGTCCAGCTGTAGACTGCGGCGGGACGCCGGGCGAGCACATGCCCCCCGCCCAAGGGGTGTTCGTGAGTATTGGGCCCTGAGGCGCCAAGGGCGGCGCTGACAAAGTCACATCGCAGCCCAACACTCTGCACCCGTGAACACGCACACTTCAATCCGCACTACCGAGTGCTGACGGCGTCCCACTTTGTCTCCCGGTACCTCTCGGGCCTGCTCAAAGAAGCCGGCGTCACCGGGCGCGAGCATGGCCGGTGACTGGCCTTTCGCTGCCCGACGAGAGCCGCCGTTCCAGAAGCACGCGATTCCAGGCACCGTTCAGCGTTGGGATCACGAGGTAGGCGCTCGATGTCCGAATCGCACTCGACAGCGTTGAACCAGGAGACCCGGCGCCACATTGATGCCGCACGCGGCGTCTGGACCCGGCGGCTCATTGACTTCTCGCGCACGAACTCGCTGCTGTTCTTCCGTGATCTCAAGGTTGGCACGCTCGACCTGACCGACGAGACCACGGCGGTTGATCGACTGCTCGCCGGCGAGAAACTCCAGGTCGACGCGCTCTGCGTCGCGAGTCGCCTTCCCCAGAGCTCCGATCCCGCCACTCGCGCGCGGGCCGAAGCTGAGCTCCGTCAGCGCACGCAGGGCGCGCTTCTTGCACTCCAGCGGAAGGCGCTAAGCAACCTTGAAGAGAAGGGCATTGAGACGCTCCACTTCGCCGTGGGGCTCGCGAGCTGGCCGGCAGTCGACGGAGGTCGGCCCTACGCATCGCCTGTTCTCCTGCTTCCTGCGCGAATCGAATCTCGCGGTCGAGGAGGTCAGGACCTTCGGCTCTCGATCGTCGGTGAACCGCGGATCAACCCCGTCCTGCTCCATGTCCTTGCTGAGAATCACGCGATTCGCATCGATGGTGCCGCGGTCATGGCCGCCTGCGCGGGCGAGGATGATGCTGGCCAATGGCGCATCGAACCGGAGGCCGTCTTCGGTCGCATCATTCAGGACGCTGCGACGATTCAGGGCTTTGCGATCACTCCACGGGTCATCCTCGCCAACTTCCAGTTTGCGAAGATGGCCATGGTCGAAGACCTCAAGCGCAACGGCGAGCTCATCGCATCGAGTTCGATTGTTGCCGCTATTGCCGGTCATTCGCTCTCGCGCGAGACGCTGGCCGCGCCGCGCGGCGAGATCTCGCCAGCGGAGCTTGACGAACGCCCCGCATCCGACGACTTTCTGGTCCTCGACGCGGACTCGACGCAGCATCGCGCCATCGTGCTGGTCGGCATGGGGCAGAGCGGCGTGATCCAGGGGCCTCCGGGCACAGGGAAGAGCCAGACCATCTCGAACCTAATCGCCCAGAGCGTGGCGTCGGGTCGACGCGTGCTGTTCGTCGCGGAAAAGCGAGCCGCGCTCGATGCCGTCATCAAGCGACTGAGTCATCCCGATGTCGGGCTCGGACATCTCGTTCTCGATCTGCACGGAGCGTCGGTCTCCCGCAAGGAGGTGATGGCGCGACTCGCAAATGCCCTGCAACAGATCCGCACGGCTGACGCCGCGAACGGAGTCGAAGGCGTGCACCGCGAGTTCGAAGCTCGCCGCAAGCAACTCAACGATCACGCGCGTCGAGTCAACATGGTCCGCTCCCCGGCCGGGCTGTCCATCAATCAGATGATCGGAAGGCTGTTGAAGCTGCCGGCGTCGGCGAGATCGACGCTCCGACTTCGAAGCGGTCCGCTCGAAGCACTCACACCCGAGCGTGCCGACGAGATTCGCCAGTGTTTGCGCGAGGGGGCGTCCCACCCATCACTTCTTCTGCGCACGGATTCGTCTCCATGGATCCACGCCGACATCACCGATGGCCTGCGCGCGCAGGAGGCTGCCGACCTCTCGGTGAAGGCGGCCACCGAACTCGCTCCGCACTTTGGTGAGCACCTGAGCGAGGTGATTCGTGCGCTTGGTCTTCGGCCGCCCGCCACGCTCGACGAAGCGGGCGAGTTGGTCGGACTTCTGAAGTCGATCCGCCAGCTCCGCGAGCGCTACAAGCCAGGGATCTTCACCTCGGCACCGGGGGAGTTGGCTCGATCGCTCGAGCCCGCGGCCCGAGGCGCACTGGCTCGTTGCTGGGCCGCCATCAGCAATGGCCCATACCGCGCCGCGCGACATCGGCTCATCGAGCTGCGAACTTCTCCGGCTTCAGCCGCCACCCTCCACAAGGAGGCCCTCGCGGCAGAGAGCCTTCGCGCGCGGTGGCGGGCCGCAGGCGCGGCTTCGGACTCGCCGACAGAGTGCGGTCGCGAGGCTCAACTCGAGGCTTCGCTGATTGCCTTGACCGAGGCGGTCTCCGCACTTGGCGACATCGTCAAGGGCGAGGCCTTCGGGAGCATGTCGCTCAACGCGATGCGCGCTCGATTGCAGGCCCTCGCGGACGATCGCCACACCGCATATCGACTTGCAGGTGTGCATGACCTTCGCGCGCGACTTCACGCGATGGGGTTCGAGCGCTTCCTCGACGACCTGCGCACGCGCGGCACTGATCCGGAGTTGTGGATTCCCCGTTTTGAGTTCATCTGGCTTCACTCCGCCCTCGACCAGGCGCTCGCCACCGATCCCTCCCTTGCGGCGTTCAGTGGCAAGACTCAGGAGCAGATCATCGCGGAGTTCGTTCGGCTCGACCGCGAGCGGATTCGTCTTGCGGCCGCTCGCGTCCGCCGGCTGCATGCCGAGCGCGCGATCAGCGCAATGAACAGCCACTTCGACCAGGCGAACCTGGTCCGCAGCGAGGCGAACAAGAAGTCCCGACACATTTCGGTGCGGGATCTTCTCGCCCGCGCGCCCGATGTGCTGACGCGCATTACGCCCTGCTGGGTGGCAAGCCCTCTCTCAGTCAGCCAGTTGCTCGACGGCGACCGCCGTCACTTCGACATCGTCGTCTTCGACGAGGCCAGCCAGATCCTCCAGGAGGAGGCCATTCCCGCGCTCTACCGCGCCGAGCAGGTGGTGGTGGCTGGCGATCGGCACCAGCTTCCGCCAACAACATTCTTTGCGACTGCGGTGGAAGGCGAGGATGAGCTCGATGATGACGACATCGACACGCGCGACGCCATGGCCACGGCCACCGAGGCGATCTCCGGCTATGAGAGCCTGCTCGACACGCTCAACGCCTTTCTTCCGAACTGGCTTCTCGAGTGGCACTATCGCAGTGAAGACGAGCGGCTGATCTCCTTCAGCAACGAGCACATTTACTCGGGGCGCCTGGTGACCTTTCCCAGTGCGCGAGGCCATGATGCGATTCGCCACACGCTCGTTCCGCATGACCCGGCGCTCGGCGCGCAGGAGGAGAGCGCCTCGCGTGAGGTCGAGGAGGTGGTCCGCCAAGTGCTCGCTCATGCGGAGAGCCGGCCTCACGAGTCGCTCGGTGTCATCACGATGGGCATCAAGCACGCCAATCGAGTGCAGGCAGCGCTCGATCGTGCCCTCGAGGACCGGCCGGAGCTGTCTGACTTCTTCTCGCTCGATCGTGATGAGCGCTTCTTCGTCAAGAACCTCGAGACGGTCCAGGGCGATGAGCGTGATGCCATCATCCTCACCATCGGCTACGGCAAGTCAGCCAATGGCGATCTCCCCCACCGCTTCGGACCGCTCACCCAGGAAGTGGGATACCGGCGCCTGAATGTGGCGATCACTCGGGCAAAGCGCCGAATGGGCGTCATCAGTTCCTTCTCGCATCACGAGGTCGATCTCGAACGGTCGGGCAGTCGAGGGGTGAGACTGCTGAAGGCGTACCTTGAATACGCCGCGAGCGGCGGCCAGCGGCTCCCCACCGAAGAGATCGCCGGAGAGGTTGGGCTCAACGCATTTGAGGCGGACATCCGCGATGCCCTTGAAGGGCGCGGAATCAAGGTTCGACCGCAGTTCGGCGCTTCCCGCTATCGCATCGATCTCGTCGCCATGCACCCGACCAAGCCGGGCCGCCCTGTGCTCGCCATCGAGTGCGATGGGGCGTCCTATCACTCGAGCGCGACTGCGCGGGACCGGGATCGCTTACGGCAAAGCAACCTCGAGCGACTCGGCTGGCGCTTTCATCGCATCTGGTCCACCGACTGGTTCTATCGTCGTGAACAGGAGATCGAGCGCGCCGTCGAGGCCTTTCATGAGGCGGTGCGCCGCGCCGATCTTCTTGACACGGATGGCGCCATGCCGCGGAACACTGCGACCAACGATCGCGTTGATCGCGCCAACCGCCCCGACCAACCCGAACCCGCCAATCACACCGTGACGCCGGTCTCCACCCCCTCGGCGCGAGTGCGCGGCCCGGCACCGCGCATTCCATCTCGTGAGTCGATCGATCAGTACAGCGAGCGGGAACTCCGAACGATTGCCGTGTGGATTCAGTCCGACGGGCTCCTTCGCACTGACGAGGAGCTCATCCGCGACCTCTTTGAAGTGCTCCCGTTCCAACGACTCGGCCCGCGCATCAGGGAACGACTTGAGAGTGTGGCGCGATCACTTCGCGAGCGGTGAGCCATGGCATTTTCTTGGATGATGGAATTCGCGGCATTTGCTTCTGGAACTCGGCCCGATGAAAGGACTTCTCAGAAGCCACGCACCGTGACTCGCAGGCCCCACTTGTTGTTCGCATCTCTCGGCTCACTGCTGGCCGTCATGGCGATCAGCGCTCTGAGCGGCTGCACGCACACGCCCATCTCGAAGTTCCAAGGGCACCTTGAGCCCGGGCCCGGCGCCGCAACGGACTTGGGACAGCACCGACACTGGACCGACAATTCCGAGGATGGCACGCTCATCATCGGCCTTGACGCGTCGTTCAGGTCGGGCGAACCGTCCGTGGCCACGCTTCAATCGCTTCTACTGATCGCGCGGCCGCCGGCGTCCTGTGTCGATGCGCCGATCACGACGGAATCGGGTGAGTTGGAAGCATGGCTCTTCACTGACCTGACCTACGCGGAGTATGTCTATCCCCAGAATGCACAGACGATGTGGCAGCGCTTTGCTGCACTCGAGCCCGAAGCCAAGGCCAATGACCCGAAGGCCACTCCGCTTCAAGGGCACATGCGGATTCACGCGCTCAATGAGAAACAGGGGCGCTACCACCTCAGCGTCGCGCTTCATGGGATGACCTCGGACTTGCGGCCCATCCACATCGAGGGAGACTTCACACGATCCTTCACCACGAAGGCACACCCCGAGCTTGTGCTGCTGCTTCCCTTTGTCCCCGCCATGCTCGCAACAGGCCAGTTCCCCTGAGCACCTGCGCTGGCAGCGGGTTCTCACGATCCGCTGAACGCCGAATCCCGGAGCTTCGCAGGATCAGCAGAATCACAAAGGTCTCGATGACGCCGCTCTGCTGAGGACCGTCGAATTCGCAGCGTCGGACGACCTGGAGAGACGCGACAATCTCGCTCTCGAACTCTGCGATGCGGAGCTTCGCTCGCCCGCGCAGGGTGCGTGACCATGCCGCGGCGAGGGCCGTCGCGTCAGGTCGCGATTCTGAAGCGATTCGTCGAATTCTGCACCGAAGACGCTTCCGCAGAGCCACTCTTGACCTATCTGGACCTCACTTGGGAGCAGCCGCTTCACAAAAGCGGGTGGATCGCCTATCATGAGGAACTTCGCCGGTAGCCTCGGGCCTGGATTGTCAGGCATGTGATGACGGGTCGTCTCCCGCATCAAAGGCAGAATTGCCCTGGGAAACTGTCGGCAACGCTCGCACGCAGGATCACTCTTGCAGGCGAAGCGTTCCAACCCAGGACGGCCGGAACCGTTCTTCATCAGGTTCGCCTGACGACCCGCCCAGCGGCGCGTCGTGATCTTCCGCAACCGATCCGCTCGCGCGGTTCATGCCGCGCGATTCGAGCGCGAGCGTTGTCGCCGCATCCCTGCGTGGGAGCGGTCGAGGCGCTCAAGGAGTCTTTGTTTCGTGTTCATGTCTGCGACGACCGTTCTCTCACCCTCCCCTTCAAAGCTTTCCTCCGCTCGCCCCGGCGTTTCCGTCGATAGTGCGGGCATGGCCCCTCCCGCCGACGCGGCACCTTCGGTTAACCCGACGCGGCCGCACTCGAACTCGGACCACACCTTTGATGGCTTGGGACTTGCCGAGCCCATCCGTCGCGCCCTGCGCGACAGCGGCTATGAAGTTCCCACGCCGATTCAGCATCAGTCGATTCCCGTTCTGCTTGAGGGCCGAGACCTTCTCGGTTGCGCTCAGACCGGAACAGGCAAGACGGCGGCCTTCGCACTGCCGGTCATTCAGCGATTGCTCGCGGCTCCGCGCCGCAGCAAGGCACCGCGGGCCCTCATTCTTGCGCCGACGCGCGAGCTCGCCGTGCAGATCGCCGACAGCTTCATCACCTACGGACGCCACGCGAAGATCTCGGTCACCACCGTCTTCGGCGGCGTGAGCCAGTTCCGTCAGGTGAAGGCGCTGCGTCGCGGCGTCGATGTGCTGGTGGCCACCCCCGGGCGGCTGCTCGATCTGATGCAGCAGAAGGAAGTCGACCTCACTTCGGTCGAAGTCCTCGTGCTCGACGAGGCCGATCGCATGCTCGACATGGGATTCATCGATCCCGTTCGCAAGATCGCCGCGTCGGTGCCGACGAAGCGTCAGACGCTTCTCTTCTCGGCCACCATGCCGCGCGAAGTCGCGAGTCTCGCCGAGTCGCTTCTGCGTGACCCGGTGCGCGTCGCCGTGGCACCGGTCGCGAGCGCTGCACCGAAGATCCGCCAGGCCGTCTACCTCGTTGACCAGGGCGCGAAGGTCGACCTGCTCGAGACCCTTCTTCACGCGCTCACGCCCGAGCGTGCCCTCGTCTTCGTGCGCACGAAGCATGGCGCCGACAAGCTCTGTCGGCGGCTCGAGAAGAGCGGCTTCCGCACCGGCGCGATTCACGGCAACAAGGCGCAGAACGCGCGCCAGCGGGCGCTTGAAGCGTTCCGCAGCGGTCGAATGCCGGTTCTCGTCGCCACCGATGTCGCCGCGCGCGGCATCGACATCGACGATGTCAGCCATGTCTTCAACTTCGATCTGCCCTTCGAGCCGGAGGCGTATGTGCATCGCATCGGTCGAACCGGCCGAGCGGGCGCCGAGGGAGAGGCGATCGCCTTCTGCGGACGCGATGAGCGCGGACTGCTCCGTCAGATCGAGAAGCTCATTGGAACACCGATCGATCGAGCTGAAGGAAGCGATGCCTCGCTCGAGTTCACTTCCGATCATGGTGGCGGAAGCGATGGCTCGCCGCGCCGCGGTCACGGCCGCGGCCGAGGCGGCCATGCGAAGCGCGGTGCGGGCCACTCAGGCCCGTCGCGCCATGCGGGACCGTCGCGCGGCGGCAGCCACCGGGACGCTCGATCAGGCCCGAAGGCGCGATCGCACGACGAGCGCCCCTCGCGCGCTTCGAAGCCGGATCGCCACGAGCATCCCGCTCGTGGCGCGCGTGGATCAGCAACGGGTGGCGCACCGCACGCGTCGCGGTCGCCGGGCACCGAGGCTCCCGCCGGTCGTCAGATCACGCGCGGCTGGCATCGACCAACCAAGCGTCGCTGATTTCAGCCGGCAGGCGTTGCAGGCTTCGTGATTCTCGTCCCGCACTTCGTGCAGGTGCTGAGCTTTGGGTCCGCCCAGAACTCCTCCATCGCCTGCGCGAAGTGCTCCACGATGTCACGACAGGCAAATGCCTTGTCGTAGACGAGCTCGTGACACTTTGGGCAGAAGAACATGAGGTGCTCCTTCTCATGCGGCGGCCGGCGTCGCTCAACGACGAGCCCGAGTGTGTTGGGCCCGCGCTGCGGCGAGTGCGGCACGCCCGGTGGGATGAAGAAGACTTCACCCTCGCGCACCGGTACATCACGGACCCCGTGCGCATCGCGGATGGTGACCTTGATGTCGCCCTTCAACTGGATGAAGAACTCCTCGCTGTCGGTCATGTGAAAGTCATTGCGCGCATTGGGCCCCGCGATGATCATCACGAAGAAGTCCTTGCCCGAGTAGAGATACTTGTTGCCGACGGGCGGCTTCATGAGATGACGGTTCTCACCGATCCACTTCATGAGGTCGACCGCGCTCGCCACCGAGCCATCCACGGCCAAGCCGGTCGGATTGCCGAGGTCATCGAGGGCGGCGCCGGCCATGGCGCCGCTGCTGCAGGTGCCTGGAGTCACTGTGCTCATCGAAAACTCCTGAGATGGTGCGTGCATGCGATCGGGAAGCGTGGCGTCACGCGCTGATGCCGACATCGAGAACCCGCCTCGTGAGGATACGCTCCTTGCATGGATGCGCGAGGCGTGCGCTGGGCGATTCATCCCGTGATCGAGCGGCCGTTCCGGGCACTCGCAGCGCTGGCGGCAGTGGCGGCGCTGTCGACCGCCGTCGCCCTCTTCGCGGGGGAGATGACTTGGGGCTTGATCGCCGCACTCGCGCTCGGCATCGCACTCAATCGCGCCTTCCTTGTCAGCCGCTATGCGGTAGAGCCGCACGGGCTGGTCATCGACCATCCCCTTCGTCGACGCACGCTCGAGTGGGAGAGCCTTCGTCGAATCGCCTTTGACGACTCGGGAGTGCTCTTCTCCGGCGGTGCCACACGGCTCTCCATCGATCTTCCCGTCGATGCGGACCGGCGCAGGATCGTGATCGATGCGATTCGTGCCGCCGCCGCGCCGCACTGCGAAGTGATCGATCGGCGCGCGATATCGCCTCCCGCGTCGGTTGAGCCCGTGGATGGCGCTGCCGCCGAGCGCACCGCCACCACCAGTCCGCCAGCAGATTCGACGGCTCGCCTCCGTGCTTCTGATGGTCCGCCGAACACCGCGAGGAGCGGCGTCGAGTCTCGATGAAGCGGTGGCGCGCCATCCTCGCTCACGCCTTCGCCGTGGAGAAACCCGGTCCGGCGAAACCCACACCCGCCGAGGCGGAAGTGGTCGATCGCGTGCTGCGCGAGGTCGTGCGCCGAAAGATGACCATGCCCGCCTCGATCTTCCTCGAGTCGGTGCGACCGATGACCTATCTCGGCAGCCAGGCGATGCACTTCTTCAGCCCATTCATGAGTGTGCTGATCGAGCCGGTCGCGTACAAGCTGTTCAGCAGCTTCATGGAGAAGCGAGGCGCCGCGGAGTACCTCATCAACCGGATGGAAGCGCTGCAATCGCCGGGCGACTCCGATGGCACCGCGTCGTCGGACGCCAGCCGCGCGCCGACCACACCTTCTTCGCCGCATGATTCGAGCGCAGCGCCGAGCACGACCCCCGCCTCTGCCCCCACCGCCGCGCCCACCACTGCTCCTACAGCCGCGCCTGACACCGCGCCGCTGCGGTGCCCGAACGGCCGAATCGCCCCTTGACGCCCCCCGTCTGGCACGCGCGCCACATCGAGCATGGCCCCCGCTCTTTCCGCTACCTTTCGCAGCCGTGTCATCGCCTTCCCACGCTGCCGGCCATGCCTCGGCGCGACCCACGCCGCCCCCCGACCGCATTCGTGTCGTGGTCGCGACCGATTGCGGCTCGACCACGACCAAGGCCATTCTGATTCAGCAGCAGCCGGACGGCTCCTACCGTCAAACCCATCGCGGCGAAGCGCCGACCACCGTCGAAGAGCCGTTCGCCGATGTCACGATCGGCGTCTCGAACTCGGTGACGGAACTCCAGGAGCTCTCCGGTCGACGGCTCGTCGATGACGATGGCTGCATCATTCGCCGGACCTCGCCGGACGACCCCAACGGCTGCGACATCTACATCTCCACTTCGAGCGCCGGCGGCGGACTGCAGATGATGGTGGCCGGCGTGGTCAAGCAGATGACCGCCGAGAGCGCGAAGCGCGCCGCGCTCGGCGCGGGTGCGATCGTGATGGACACGATTGCCGCGAACGACCAGCGGAAGCCGCACGAGCAGATCCAGCGCATTCGCGAGCTTCGCCCCGACATGGTGCTCATTTCCGGCGGAACCGATGGCGGTGATTCAAAGAAGGTGGTGGAACTCGCCGAGCTGATCGCCCCGGCGAAACCGCGCCCTCGCTTCGGCAGCGAGTACCGGCTGCCCATCATCTTTGCCGGCAACAAGGAGGCGGCGCCCGCGGTTCGTCGCGTCTTCGACGGCCCCGGCTTCGATCTTGCGGTGGTCGACAACCTCCGTCCCGTGCTCGAGCGCGAGAATCTCGGTCCCGCGCGAGAGAAGATTCACGATGTCTTCCTCGAGCATGTCATGGCCCACGCGCCGGGCTATGACAAGCTCATCGCCTGGACCGATGCACCGATCATGCCGACTCCCGGCGCCGTCGGCGACATTCTCCAGGAGATCGCGCGACAGCGCGGCATCAACGCGGTCGGCGTCGACATCGGCGGCGCCACCACCGATGTCTTCAGCGTCTTCGACCATGCCGGCAGCCCCGTCTTCAATCGAACGGTGAGTGCGAACCTCGGCATGAGCTACTCCATCTCCAATGTCTGCGCCGAGGCGGGCATGGCCAATGTGCTCCGCTGGGTGCACCTGGACATGGATGAGCGCGAGTTGCGCAATCGCGTGAAGAACAAGATGATCCGCCCCACGACGATTCCGCAGACCCGTGAGGCGCTCGTCTTCGAACAGGCCGTCGCGCGTGAGGCGCTGCGGCTCGCCTATGTGCAGCACAAGGACTTCGCCACCACGCTCAAGGGCGTGCAGCAGCAGCGCACCGTGGGCGATGCCTTCAGCCAGCAGGAGGCGGGCCGAACGATTGTCGACAACATGAAGCTCGACCTGCTGGTCGCGTCAGGCGGCGTGCTCTCCCACGCTCCGAGGATGGAGCAGACCGCCGCGATGCTCGTCGACAGCTTCGAGCCCGAGGGCTTCACGGAGTTGGCCAAGGACTCGATCTTCATGATGCCGCACCTCGGCGTGCTCGCGAGCGTCCATTCAAAGGCGGCGATGGAAGTCTTCGAGCGCGACTGCCTGATTCTTCTGGGCACTTCGATTGCTGCGAAGGGCACCGGCAAGCTGGGCAAGGCGTGCTTCTCCTATTCGATCAGCGGCGGCGGGCTCTCCGAGCGCGGCACCATGGCCTACGGCGAAGTGAAGCTCCTGCGCCTGGCCGCGGGTCAGACCGCGCGCGCCGAGATCACACCCGAGCGCGGCTTCGATGTCGGCGCGGGTCCAGGGAAGCCCATCTCGCGCGAAGTGCGCGGCGGCACGGTGGGGCTCGTGCTTGATGCGCGGGGCCGACCGCTCTCCCTTCCTGAAGATCCGCAGCAGCGACGGGCCACTATTGCCCGCTGGGTGAAGGCGCTCGAGCTCTACCCCGACTGATTCACGCTGACCCCTCGATCACCCTGAACCACCGTCATCTCCCCGATCAGCCTGATCAGCCTGATCATCCTGATCATCCAGAACCGACCTGCACCAACCTGTTCACCCTGACCAGCCTGATCCAATCTGATCCAGCCTGATCCAATCTGATCCAGCCTGATCCAGCCTGATCCAGCCTGATCCAGCCTGATCCAGCCTGATCATCCCGACTCACCTCAAGTCACTCCAAGTCATCTATGGCCAAGGCCTACACACCAGGATTGAAGGTCTCCGCGCGAACCCGGCATCGCGCCCGACGACTGCTGCCGGTGCCCGGCGAGGTGCGCGTGAAGCAGGGCGATCGCGTGAGCGCGGACACCGTCGTCGCCGAGACCTTCACCGAAGGCGATCTGACGCCGATGAAACTCGCCTCGCTCCTCGGCTGCACGCCGAAGGAACTCCCTTCGCTCATGCTCAAGCCGGTCGGGGCCGCGGTCACGAAGGACGAACCGATCGCGCGCTCGAAGGGCATCTTCGGCTTCGGCAAGGTGGAGGTGAAGGCGGCCGCGACCGGCGTGCTCGAGAGCGTCAGCGATTCGAGCGGCATGGCCATCATCCGGGGCGAGAAGCTGCCCATTCGCGTGCTCGCCTACATGCCGGGCCAAGTTGTCGAAGTGCTTCCCGCCGAGGGTGTGGTCATCGAGAACGATGCCTCTCTGGTGCAGGGCATTTTCGGCGTCGGAGGCGAGACCTTTGGCACCATCGCCCTCGCATGCAAGTCGCGCGACGAGGAGCTGCACGAGGACCTGATCACCCCGGCCATGAAGGGGGCCGTGATCGTTGGTGGAGCCCGCATGACCGCGACGGCGGTGCGGCGCGCCCGCGATGTCGGCGCGGCGGCGGTTGTGAGCGGCGGTATGGATGACCAGGACCTTCGCGACTTTCTTGGGTATGACCTCGGCGTCGCCATCACGGGAAGCGAGAAGACGGGACTGACGGTCGTCATCACCGAGGGCTTCGGCGAGATCTCAATGGCGCGTCGCACCTTCGCCCTTCTGGCGGCTCATGCCGGTCGACCGGCCAGCGTCAACGGCGCCACGCAGATCCGCGCGGGCGTCATGCGACCGGAGCTCGTGGTGCCGCTTGATGGATTGGACCCGTCAAAGCTCTCCGGGCTTGAGGCAGCCAAGGACTCAGGGCATGAGTCAGGCGTGCTTGAAGTCGGTACGCTTGTCCGCGTGATCCGAGATCCGCACTTCGGCGTGATCGGCACCGTCGCGGCGCTCCCTGAGCAGCCCGCGGTCCTCGGTTCCGGGTCAAAGGCTCGCGTGCTCGAGGTGGCGGTGGAGAACGCAGGTCGCATCACCGTTCCCCGCGCCAATGTGGAGCTCATCGAGGGATGACAGGGAGCGGCCAGAACGCATGACACGCTGGCGTCCACCGTGGCTGGGCACGGCATGCATGGCCATGGGCATGCTGATGGTGACCGCGTCGCTCGCGAGCGCTGCGGCACAGGTGCCGCCAACAACGCCGCAGCCGCGCGATGTGACCGCGAAGGTGCCCCTCCTGGGCCGGGGCGGCGAGGTCGAACTGAAGTGGGTGGACTCGGCCACTGCTCGGCATCAGGTGCAGGCCTTCATCATCAGCCGCTCACTCTCGCGCAGCGAGGCGAAGGCGGCGCGACTCGAGCAGCGTCGACTTGTGTACGAGCACGCGTATGCGCGGCTGGCCAGCGAGGGCGTCGCGCCGGAGGAGGCGAGAACGCAGGCGGCAATCGAAGCCCATCGGAAGGTTCCGACCCCGGCCGACGGCGAGCCTCCTCCCGAAGCCGCACTGGTGGTGAGCGTGGTGCCTGCCACCGAGCCTGGCGCCGAACATCGTTTCATGGTGGACGGACTTGAATCGGACCAGAACTATCGATTCATGGTCGTGGCGACGGCACCCGATCGCATCGTGGGGGAGCTGCCCTCGGCCACCGCGCCCATGCGCCCACGGCCGGGGCTCTTCTTCGGCCAGCGAGCGTACCTCCTGGCATGGATCGTCCTCGTCGGCGGGTCCGTCATCGCGTTCATCCTCATGGCTCGTGCAGGTCGCCCGATGCGCATCAGGCGCATTGCGGCGCTTGAGGCGGTCGACGAAGCCGTCGGCCGTGCCACGGAGATGGGCCGATCGGTGCTCTTCATTCCCGGCATTCAGGACATGGACAATGTCCAGACCATCGCCGGCATCACAGTGCTCTCGCGCGTGGCAAAGACCGTGGCCGAGTATGACGCCGCCATCGAGGTGCCGACGGCTCGATCGCTCACCATGCAGGCGTCGCGCGAAGCCGTGCAGGCGAGCTACATGCAGGCGGGTCGCTCCGAGAGCTACAACCCTGATGTCATCAACTACATCACCGACGAGCAGTTCGGCTTTGTCGCCTATGTCGGCGGTCGGATGGTGCGCGAGAAGCCTGCCGCCTGTTTCTACATGGGCTGCTTCTTCGCCGAGAGCCTGATTCTTGCCGAAACGGGCAACTCGATCGGCGCGATTCAGATTGCCGGAACGGCGGAGAGTTCACAGTTGCCCTTCTTCGTCGCGGCCTGCGACTACACGCTGATCGGCGAGGAGTTCTTCGCGGCGAGCGCCTACCTCTCCGGCGAGCCCGACCAGATCGGCAGCATCAAGGGCCAGGATGTGGGCAAGGCCGTCGCCATCCTCGTCATTCTGATCGGCGCGGGCAGCCTCGCACTTGCCGCAGTGCTCCCTGCGGGCCCATGGAGCGCCGTGTCCAGCTTCATCCGCACGATCCTGACCAGTTGAACTGAACCGACTCGTGAGACGCCTTCTTCCACTCTGGATTGCCGCCATCGCCGGATTCACGGTGATCGCGTCGAACTTCATCCCCAGGGTGCTCGGGTTCGGCGATCTCGTGACGGAGATGTTCAATGTGCTGGCGGCGGTCGCCTTCGTGCTTGGGGCCGCGAGCATCGCCAAGGTTCATCTCACGAAGGTCTCGGCGAAGCGACCCGGCTGGGGCTACTCGGTGGTGACGCTGCTCTGTTTCGCCGCCACGCTGGCGGTGGGGTTTCTGAAGGTCGGTGTCGCGCCCGCGCCGCTCACCCCTGACCTGCCCTTCTCGGGCAGCTACAGCGAGCCGGGTGGCGCGATCTGGTGGATCTACGAGTACCTCATCGCGCCGATCACCGCGGCGCTCTTCTCACTGCTCGCCTTCTTCGTGGCGAGCGCCGCGTTCCGAGCCTTCCGCGCGAAGAACCTTGAAGCAGGCCTCCTGCTGGGCACCGCCTTCATCATCCTGCTGGGTCGAACCGCCGCCTCGGCGTATCTGACTGGCTGGTTCCCGCCGGCCATCGAGGGCCTCAAGCTTGAGAACCTCTCGCTCTACATCATGCAGGTCTTCAACACGGCGGGCAATCGCGCCATCATGATCGGCATCGCGCTGGGCGTCGCCGCAACCAGCCTTCGCATCCTGCTCGGGATCGATCGCTCCTATCTGGGGGCTGGAGAGTAAGCGATGCTGCGATTCCTCCAGACTCTTGATCGACGGTGGATTTTCCTGGCCATGGGCCTCGCCGTGGCGCTGCCGATCCTCTTCGAGGCGCGCTTCCCCGAGAAGCCCACGGCCGTTGCGGAACGCGCGTTCAACACCATCAACAATCTCCCCGATGGTTCGCGAGTCCTGCTCTCCTTCGACTTCGATCCCGCGAGCGAGCCGGAGCTCGGGCCGATGGCGACCTCGCTCGTCCGGCACTGCGCGCTGCGCGGCTACTCGATGTACTTCATCACCCTGTGGCCCTTTGGACCGCAGATGATCGCCGACAAGATTCGCGAGGTGCTGAAGGAGGACTTCCCCCATCTCGTGGAAGGGGTGGATTGGGTCAACCTCGGCTTCCAGGCGGGCAATGAAGCCGTCATGCAGCAGGCGAAGTCGGACTTCCTACGGACCTTCCCGCGTGATGTCCGCGGCATCAGCGTCACTCAGATTCCGATGATGTCGGGCATCCGCACGACGCGCGACTTCGCGTGCCTGATCGCCGTCAGCGCGGGCTATCCCGGCGGCAAGGAGTGGGTGCAGTATGTCGTGACTCCCGAGCGCGGGAGCGCCACGCCGCTGAAGGCCGTGGTCGGCTGCACCGGCGTGCAGACGCCGCAACTCTTCCCCTACTACCCCGGCCAGCTTGATGGCCTGATTGGCGCCATCAAGGGCGCCGCGGAGTACGAGACGCTCGTGAACGACAAGGTCGAGAAGCTGAACCCCGGCGCTCCGATTCCACCGAAGTACCAGGAAGCGGTGCGCCGGATGGGCCCGCAGCTTGTCGCCCATGTGCTGATGGTGTCGCTCATCATCCTGGGGAATGTCATCTACTTCACCAGCCGTCGGCGCGGAGGTGGCGCGTGAGTCGTCAGACGATCATCTGGGCGCTCATCGGACTGCTCTTCGTGGGGTTCATCTCCTTCCGAGCACTTGCCGGCCGGATGGGTCGGATCTATGTCGAGCCGAAGGTGCAGGCGTTTGAAGAAGTTCCCGCCGATCCGATTCCATGGGCCGATCAGGGCGACCGCCCACCGCGCGCGACCTGGAATCCCGTCACGCCGCCGGCAGGCGCAATCGACCGGCGCGGAGTCTGGCAGGAGACGGATCAGAGTGGCGCGAAGATCATCGGCTGGACCTCGTGGCGCGAGATCAAGGCCACCGAGGTGTTCGAGGCGCGCGCGGAAGCCCTACGAACCGGTGGGCGGGAGCCTGAAAGTCGACTGAGTTGGCCGCGCACCATCGGCCTCTGGCTGGCGGCGCTCTTCACACTCGCGGCGTTCTCATTCCTCTATCGCGACAACCCGTTCTACAAGTTCACCGAGAGCGTGGTCGTCGGCGCCAGCGCCGCGTACTACATGGTGGTCGGCTTCTGGGATGTGCTCGTTCCGAAGCTCTTCGGCGCCCTCGTGCCGTGGGTTGTGCGCGAAGTGGTGCAGCCGACCCTGCGGGATCCAAGCCTTGCGGATCGCCTGGCGATGGCGGCCGCGCTGGTGCTGGGCGTCATGCTGCTCATGCAGCTCGTGCCGAAGGTGCGCTGGATGGGTGTCTGGCCGCTCGCCTTCATCATCGGCACCTTCGCGGGTTTGAAGCTCTTCACCTTCATCGACAGCGATCTGCTCGGGCAGCTTCGGGCGGCCACCGCGCAGTCACCGCTGGTCGTGGTGAAGGAACTCGTTCCCGGTCAGCCGCTGGGCACCGGAGAGATGATCTGGCAAAGTTTCCTCGCGTCGCTCCAGAACTCCCTGCTGCTCATCGGCACGGTCTGCACGCTCTTCTACTTCTTCTTCTCGATGGAGCAGAAGGGCGCCGCCGGGCGCGTGGCGCGCGTGGGCGTGTGGTTCCTGATGATCACCTTCGGCGCCGTGTTCGGATTCACCGTGATGGGCCGTGTCACGCTGCTGGCCAAGCGATTTGAGTTCCTCTTCGACGACTGGCTCTGGCTGATCGACCCGCGCGGCGTGCATCAGCTCGTCAGCACCATCTTGGGCGTGGTGGCCGGCGCCTGATCGCCCTTCCGCGCGAGCGAGAAAGGACACACTCGATGTCACCCCCGACCCCCTGGGCACCGGCGTTCTCCGGCGACTCGAGCTTTCAGAACAACACGCCGGATCCCCTGCTTTCAGGGAGCGAGCTGCCGAGCTTCAAGTTCCGCCTCGACGCCTCAGCCGGCAAGGTGATGCGATCGAGCTACGGCAAGGAAGCCACGGTCACGCAGTTGCCTATCTCCAAGGGGCTCGCCGGCGTCTCGATGAGGATCGAGCCGGGCGGCATCCGCGAGCTGCACTGGCACGCAACGGCCGCCGAGTGGGCGTTCGTTCTCTCGGGCCGCGTGCGCACGACGGTGGTCGATCCCGACGGCAACGCCGAGACGAACGACTTCGATCCAGGTGATGTCTGGTACTTCCCGCGCGGTCATCCGCACATGCTCCAGTGCCTCGGGACGGAACCGTGTCGATTCATCCTCATCTTCGATAACGGCTACTTCTCAGAGTTTGGAACATTCAGCATCACCGATTGGCTCGGTCATGTTTCACCTGAGCTTCTGGCGAAGAACCTCGGTGTCGCCGCCTCGACCTTCAAGGAGTTTCCGAAGGAGGAGGCGTACTTTGCCTTTGGCGAGGTGCCGCCCGAACCTGCGAAGCCCGCGCTGCAGGGCGCCTCGCGACCACCGCTCACTCATCGGTATCGCCTGCTTGCACAGCCGCCGCACCGGGTCTTTCATGGAGGACGCGAGTGGCGCGTGGACAGCACGAACTTCCCCATCTCGCGCACGATGACCGGCGTGGTGCTCGACCTTGAGCCCGGCGCCCTGCGCGAACTGCATTGGCACCCCACTTCCGATGAGTGGCACTATGTCGTCGAGGGCTCCGTGAGCGTGACGCTCTTCGGTTCACATGGGCGCTATCGCGTGGAGCGGCTCGAGGCGGGCGATGTCGGGTACATCCCGCAGGGTTACGGCCATTCGATCGAGAATGTCGGGTCGACCCCGGCGCGACTTCTCATCGGCTTCAACACCGGCATCTACGCGACCGTGGATCTCTCCCAGTGGATCGCGGCGAATCCCGCCGATGTGCTGGCGACGAACTTCGGCAAGCCTGCGTCACTCTTTGCGAAGATGCCCGTGAAGGATGTCTTCATTGCGCCGCCCGAGGGGCCGAAGGCGTAGGCGGCTCGGCTGCGCCGCCTCACCGTGCCGCGGGTCGGCGGATGCCGAGTTCCCGCAGCTCCCGTTCAACCAGGCGCGCCCAGCGCTGCTGCTCCACGGCCCGAGTGCCGTGCTCCGTCTCGGCGTCGTAGAGCCGATTTCGCTCGTTGAGTTCCGCGCGCTCCTCCGCCACGAGGCGCTCGATCTCCTCGATCCACCTGGCTCGGGCGAGGTCGCGCGCTTCGCGCTCCGTGGCCGCTTCAGCCGTGAAGGCCTTGGCACCCAGTTCGCGCGAAATCCGCGCCGCGGCCCGGCGGGCCTGGATGTGCACGAGATCGAAGTGAATCTGCTCGTGCGCGAGGAGAGCGTCACTCTTCAGATCTGCCTTGACCCATGACTTCGACGGATCGAAGAGCGCTTCCGTTCGGACCGATGCAAGTTGCACGGTGCAGGTCCACCAACCACCGCGAGTGCGCTGCTCAGAGGTGGCTCGATCGGAGTAGTGGATCTGGAGCGTGCACGCCGTCATGGCTGCGTGGTGGCAGCCGCTCTCGTGCGAGCCTTCGGCACTCGAGCTGTCGGCGTCTTCGTTGCTCGATGGCACGGGCCCCTGAAAGTCACTCCACTTGAGCGGTCGCTCCGCGCTCCAGGAGATGAGCGATGCAGGCCGCGGCGGCGCAGTTGGACGAGTCGCTGGCGGAGTATCGGGAGTTGTGACGCCGGGCGGCGCTGCCGCGACCTGGGAGACCCATGAAGCCGGTGATGGCGAAGTCGACGATTGTGAAGAAGACGCCCATGATGGCGAGGATGGCGATGTCGCGGTTGATGATGAAGTCGAGGTTGATGGCGATGGAGTCGACCATGGCGATGCCGCCGATTCGGGCGATGAAGCCGCTGATGCCACTGGCCTTGAGAGCTCCATTGATGTCGGTGTCGACGAAGTCGACGATGTCGCCCATGGCACCGATGCCCAGGACGCGGTGACACTCACGAGTGCGCAGAGGAGCCTTGACGAGCCCATCGAAGATTGATCGTAGTCCGACGAAGCGGCTCAGGAAAAAGTGGATGGGATTGACGAGGCGTGTGTGACAGCCTCTAGATTGCCCGCCTCGAATCGGAGTTGATTCGAGCGAGGGGCCGCTGGGGCCCAATCACTTGAGAAAGGACGAACGATGAAACGGGGCTTTGTTTCGGGGTGCGCGGTGATCGCCGCGCTGACGGGCGGCGGGGTGGCCGGAAGCGCCGCAGCGGATCTTCTTGCAGGATGGAACTTCAATGGCCTTGACGCGCCGGTGGGCGCATCGATTAGCGCGCAGCATGGTTCGGGGTCGCTCGATCTTTCGGACTTCACGACGGGACTTGCGTGGCAGCCTGGCTCGAGCCTGAATGCGTGGGGCAGTGACCCTGCGGGCGAGGGGCTCGGTTTCACGGGCACAAGCCTGAATGGCAAGTCCGCGGTGTTCACCACTTCTTCTGCGGGCTACGAGGGGTTGAGTCTTTCGATGGCCGTGCGCGCGACTGCGACCGGACACATGCTCAGCGTCATCGAGGCGTGGAATGGTGCAGACTGGCAGTCGGTTGGAAGCTTCTCCCTCGTTGGGAGTGTCTGGACCACCGCCAGCTTCGACCTCTCCGGTCTTGGGTTCCTCAACGACGGCGTGGCCTCTCTGCGGCTTCGGCTGGATGGCGCCACGAGCGCGCAGGGCAACTTCCGCGTTGACAATGTCCGCATCGAGGCAACCGCGATTCCCGCACCTGCGGCGCTGGCGCTCTTGGGCTGTGCCGGTCTTTGTGGACGACGACGAAGGGAGTGAGGTCCTTCGGGGCACAACGAGCCATCACGCGTCATCAGGGGGCACGCGCTGGTGGGGTTTGGAACTCGATCCGATGCGCGAGCGCTCGCCTGCGAGCCCGCACCACACACGCGCATCAGCCGCATGGCGCGGCGGGATCGATGCCGCGGCGGCGCACGCGGGGAGCGCCGTCGCGGCTCTTTCGGGACGACCGGCGGACGACGAACAGTGGACAGTGGTGGTGGACGGTGGCCTTCGGACGGTGGAGCGTCAGGTCCTCGGGAGCCGCGGTCCCGAGAGATGAGAATCCGATGAGCCGGAGAACGACCTTCTCTCCTCGGGATCCGCTCCCGTCGATCATGACGGCGGGAGCGGATTCTTGCGACGGCGCCGGGTCGCTGAGTTGAGCCGTCGCGTGTCGCCGATGGGCTTGCGCTCTCTCGTCGGCCACAACCGCCGCAGCCGCATCAGCAGACGGCAGTCCCGCGGTACGGCGCGGAGCGGCCCCGACCTCGCGTCACTCGGCCCCGGATGTCGCAAGGCGGATCGCGAGTTCGATGGCCGAGCGCATGCTTCCCGGATCCGCCGTGTTCCGACCGGCGATGTCGAACGCCGTTCCATGGTCCGGGCTGGTTCGGACGAATGGGAGTCCCACCGTGCAGTTGACCGCTTCATCCCGCGCCACCAGCTTGAGCGGAATGAGACCCTGATCGTGATACATCGCCACGACAAGATCCCACTCCCCGCGCAGCGCGGCGATGAAGATGGTGTCTCCCGGGAACGGCCCGTGGACATTGATTCCCTGCCGCCGCGCCAGTTCGATTGCAGGCCGAATCACGCGCTCTTCGTCATTGCCGAACAGTCCATGTTCACCGGCGTGTGGATTGACGCCGCACACGGCGATTCGAGGCTGCTTGACGCCGAGCCTCCGCAGGAAGTCATGGCCCATCTCAATGGGATCGAAGACACGCCCGATCGTCAGATGATCGCCCACTTCAGCGAGACCGATGTGGCCGGTCGCCAGGGCCACGCAGAGCTTCCGGCTCCAGAAGAGCATCAGGTGACGCCTCGCACGACTGCGCGCCGCGAGCAACTCCGTGTGACCCGGCCACCGGAATCCGCACATCGCCCAGCTCTCCTTGCTGATCGGACCGGTCACGATGGCATCAATCCGCCGCCGTTCACCTTGGGGGCGCAGCGCGTCGGTGATCGCATCCTGAACAAAGGCCTTGGACAGCACGCCACCGAAAGCGGAAGGTGCATGTCGTTGCAGCAGGCCTGAGAGCCCAACTCCGCTGCCTGACGAAGCGCCGCCGGTGTCATCGAAGCCGGGACCATTGAAACCACCCACTGAACTGCCGTCACTTGTGCGGGGGGCGCCGCCGAGCACATCGCCGAGCGCGCCACCGGGCACGGCTCGCGAACTCCCACGCCCCGCTCCAGGCGCTCCCGTTTCGCCTCTCGCGCCGGGCGCTCTTGGCGCTCCGCTCGCTCCCGGCGCTCCGCTCGCTCCCGGCGCTCCGCTCGCGCCGGGCGCTCCTGATGCTCCGTCCCCTCCCGGCGCCTGAGGCGCTCCCGGCGCGCCAAGCGTGGTGTGCGATGCACCGCCCGACCCCACTCCACCTGCGCCGCCCCGACCACTTCCGCCGCGCAAGCCTGCGTCGCTCCGATCACCAGCGCTGCGAGAAGTGTCGCCGTCGCCCGACTGCCCGTGAACCTTCGACCTTGCGGCCACTCCATCGGGTCCTCGGGTCAGTGTCGGCGCGTCGTAGTCATAGACCACCGGCTCCACGAGAACCCCCTGCGCCGCCCGCTCACTGGCCGCCGCGACTCTCATCCAGAACGGGTGAATCCCCGCTCGCTCGGCCGCTTCGAGGAGCACCTCGTTCTGCCCGTATATCACGAACCTCGCGCGCTGCTGCAATCGAAGGTCGGCCAAGGCCTTCACGAGCACTTCCGCACCGATCCCGGCGGGGTCCCCCATCGTGATGCCCACCACCGGACGCCGGTCGGGGTCCACACCCTCTCCACGACGATCACCGTCGAGCGGCATCTGCGGTCCATCCGAGCTTGATCGCGGGCGGGAATTCATCGTGATCCAACGAGCAGGATAGGTTCGACACGATCGGCTCATGTCAGCCGCGGGCCAGGCGCGCCCCGCCACAAGCCCAGATTTCCGCGAATTGCCCCCATCGACTCATTCCGCCATACTGCCCAGTCTTCCCGCTGAGCAGCGCGCTCGCCGGATGCTCGCCCATGACCCCACCGAGGTGATCCGTGTCCTTTGATGCCGCTGTCCATGCCAAGGCCATCCAGCTCGACAAGATGGCCCTCGAAATGTGTGCTGCCGCCGGCAGTGGTCACCCCACGACGGCCCTCAGCCTCGGCCACATCACCACCGTCCTCATGTACCACGCGATGCGCTGGACACCGGATGCGCCCGAGCATCCGCTCTCCGATCGACTCGTGCTCTCCGAGGGACACGCTTGTCCGATCATCTACGCCGCCTGCGCCGACCTCGGCGTACTGATCGGCAAGGATCCCGCCTCGCGGCGCCCCATGACGCGCGACGACGCGATGAACCTGCGCAAGGCCGAGAGCCCTGTCGATGGCCATCCGAATCCGGCCGAGGGCTTTCCCTTCTTCGACGCCGCAACCGGATCGCTCGGCATGGGACTCTCGATCGCCGCTGGCCTTGCGCTCGCCGCACGGCACGACGAGATCGACCGTCGCATCTACTGCATCATCGGCGACGGCGAGTCTCGCGAGGGTCAGGTCTGGGAGGCGGCCGACTTCATTGTTGACCACCGACTCACGCAGGTGCTGCCCATCTTCAACTGCAATGCCTACGGCCAGAGCGACAAGGTCTCGCCGCAGCAATCACCGGCCACGCTCGCGAAGAAGCTCGAGGCGTTCGGCTTCCATGTGCGACAGGTCGACGGCCATGACCCCGCGGCCCTCCGCGCCGGGTGCGAAGAATTCACCAAGCGGCCGAAGACCTCGGCGCCGATGGCGATCGTCGCCGTCACGGTGAAGGGTTGGGGCGCTCCGAGCATGCAAGGTGGCGGGTGGCACGGCAAGCCCGCGACCGGAGCCAAGTTGACCAAGGCGCTCGAAGAACTCGACGCGACCGGCGTGCGCCTCACCTCGGCGCTCGCGTCGGATGACACGCTGCGCATCTTCCCGCCGACCGGGACATGGACGGAGCCCGCGGAACCTCGCGATCCACCAAGCTTCTCGCAGGCCATGAAGAACTACGACATGGCCTCGACACTCGCGACCGGTCGATTCGCCACGCGAAAGGCCGCCGGACTGGCGCTGCGGGCGCTCGGCCACACCCATCCGCGCGTGATGGTGCTCGACGCCGATGTCCGTAACAGCACCTTCACCGAGTGGTTCGCGCTCGACAAGGAGCTCTCCGATCGCTTCGTCGAATGTCGGATCGCCGAGCAGAACATGATCAGCGCCGCGTGCGGGCTCAGCGCCGCCGGCAAGATTCCATTCTGCGCCACCTTCAGCAAATTCGTGACTCGCGCGTACGACCAGGTGGAGATGGCGCTCAACTCCGGCGCCAATCTGAAGATCCTCGGCAGTCACTCGGGCATCTCGCTCGCCGCCGACGGGCCGAGCCAGATGTCTCTTCCCGATGTCTCCTGGTTCCGCGCCTTCACTCGCGTGCGGGACCATCGCGGCAATCCGGGCTTCTACCTGCTTCAACCTGCCGACGCGTTCGCTGCCTACGGCCTCACGCTCGCCATGGCCGACCATGAGGGGTGCTGCTACATGCGCACCGCGAGACCCGATGTCGAGTTCATCTACGACGACAAGACCGTCTTCAACCTAGGCAAGTTCGAGGTGCTCACCAAGGGACGCGATCTCCTCATTGTCACCGCCGGCTTCATGGTGCATGAGTGCAACAAGGCGATCGACCTGCTCGACAAGCAGGGCATCGATGCGACGCTCGTCGACCTCTACAGCATTCCCTTTGATCAGGAGGCGATGCTCGATCTGGCCAACGACAACGGCGGCAACATTCTCACGGTCGAGGACAACTACGCCGGTGGTCTCGGCAGCGCTCTGGCCGATGCTCTGACCGAGTCCGGTGACGGCTTCACGCTGGCGCAGATGTTCGTCGACCGGATTCCGAAGAGCGCCCGCGATGAAGATGGAGTCCTTCGCATGTGCGGGCTCGATCACACGGCAATCGCGGCACGCGCAGCCGCCATCTGCGGGGTCGGCGTCTGAGTTTCGCGAATTGGGGTCATCCACCCACGGGTCGCGCGGGCGTCGACGCGCCGCCACTCACTCCGACGGCTCGGGTGAAATCGTTGCCGCATCACGCCACTCGTCCTCGCCCGGCGGGTGAATCATGCGAAGGAGCATGGTCGGTCGCCCGGGCCAGCGGTTCCAGACCGATGCGCTGCGCTCATTCGCGTCGCCGTCGCCTTCGGGCACGAGCGGCACGAGTGACTTGGCGAGCAGCGGGTACTCGCGCTCGATCCACAGCCAGGTCTTCTTCAAGATCAGGATCGCATGGTCCGGCTCGAGGCGCGGCCAGAGTCCGCGAAGATCGCTCACGCTCCAGATCATCTGCGGCACCGACTCCGAGTAGTAGTCGATGGTGGGGTTCCTGAACCCATAGACGATCATCTGCGGCCGCGTGCTTCCGGTCGCCACCCGGACTCGCTCCATCATCGCCCGTGCGCCCATGTCGCGCTGCACGAGCGCTCGCGTCTCCAGTCGCTGCATGAGAAGAATCACCGTGACCATCGCCAGCCACTGGAGCGCGAGCGCCGCACCGCGACGCCCCCTCTCCACGGGCCACCACCACACGGCGAGCCATGCCGCAGCGGGCACGACCAGGAACGGCACCGCCTCAAGCACCCATGAGGAACCTCCCATGATCGCGGCCGCGACCGTTCCGCCAACCCAGCCGAAGCTCAGCGCGAGTGCGTAGGTCAATCGGATGTCGGGCTCGCGATCGATTCGGAGCGGAGCGTCTCCGAGGCCGCCGTCGGCCGCTCGCCGCCCCAGCGCCACCCGCAGCAGCATGCCCGCCACCAGGACCGCCGTCGGTGCACCAATCGGAACGATGTAGGCCGGCATCTTCCCCGACGCAACCGAGAAGAAGAGCAGCGGTCCCATGACGGCCACCAGCATGAGCGCGCGAAGATCGCCTGCCGTGAACGCTCGCATCGCGTCGCGAAGGCGCAGGTTGAACCACGGCAAGGTCAGCGCGCAGGTCGCCGGCAGCATGCCCATGAGGAAGATCGGGAGATAGAACCAGAAGCGCTCCCGTGGTTCAGCCTCGCGGAGAATCTCCTGCGGCCCTGCGTCCGCCAAGAGCGGCTGCGGCGGCAATCCCACGGCGAAGCGATCGAGGAACTGCACGCGCCATACCTCCCACGCCTCGGGAAAGCGCTGGGCGATGACCGCGACCCACGCGCCGATGGGTGCGAGCGCCAGTGGCGCCGCCCACAGCGCGTGCTTCAGGAACCAGCGGAGATCGCTCCAACGCCGTCCGAGCAGGAGCCAGGTTCCCACGATCACCATCGGCGCGGGCGCGATCGGTCCCTTGGCGAGTGCGGCCACCGCGACGCACGCCCACGCCCCACCGAGCCAGCCGAGGGCGCTCACTGCACCGCGACGACGACCGTCGATCGCGAGCGCCGCGCAGACCAGCCCCCCGAGCCAGAGCGCATTCAGCACACCATCGATCGTGGCGACTCTTGCGAAGAAGAGCGGCAGCGGCATGACGCCATAGAGGGCGACGGCCAACATCGCCATCTCCACGCCGCGAAGTCGACGCACGAAGAGAAAGAGCACCAGGCACGCGAGTGATCCGGCCACGAGTGAGGGCACGCGAAGGGCCAGCTCGCTTCGCCCGATCACCTCGATGACGCCTCCCTGGAGCCAGTAGATGAGGGGCGGCTTCGTCAGGTGCGGCGCACCGCGAAAGTGAGGCACCAGCCACTCATCGCTCTCAGCCATGCCGGCGCTGACGACGCCATATCGACCCTCATCCGGCGAGTGCAGCGGATGGTCCCACGCGCCCAACCACGGCACGAGCATCGACATCGCGAGGACGACGAACGGCAGCCACGATTGCGGACCGCGGCGACCTTGGAGCGCAGAGCGGGGCGCGACGTCACCCGTTGACAGCGGCGACACTCGACCCGATTCCATTCGCGGAGGGTAACGCAGCGAGGGACCCGAGTCGTCCCAGTCGTGACCCGCGTGAGCGGCCGCGAACCACTCGTTGGAACATGCGGCCAAGTGCCCTCATGCGTACGCTGTGCTCTCCCGTGTGTCGCTCTCGCCCATGCACCGTCGACCTGCATACGCACATTCTCCCGGAGCACTGGGAGGACCTTGAAAGGAAGTACGGCTACCCGGGGTTCGTTCGGCTGGACCATGTCGCGCCATGCCGTGCGAACATGATCGTCGGCGATCGAGTCTTCAGGCAGATTGACGATCGCTGCTGGAGTCCGGAGCGGCGCCTCGCGGACTGTCGAGAGTCGGGTGTGGATCTCCAGGTTCTCTCGACCGTGCCCGTGATGTTCAGTTACTGGGCAAAGGCGCCGGACGCTCTTGACCTCTCGCGGATGCTCAACGATCACATCGCGGGGGTGGTCGCCGCGCACCCCAATCGCTTCGCCGCGCTTGGAACGGTCCCCATGCAGGATGTCGAACTCGCCTGCCGCGAACTCGATCGATGCCTCGACGAGCTTCGACTCCCGGGGGTGCAGATCGGTTCGAATGTGAACGGCACCAATCTCGGCGATCCGCTGCTGCGCCCCTTCTTCGCTCATGCGGCCGTCCGCGGCGCCGCGATCTTCATTCACCCGTGGGAAATGGTCGGCCGCGATCGCATGCCGACCTACTGGCTCCCATGGCTTGTGGGCATGCCTGCGGAAACGGCGCTGGCGGTGGCGAGCGTCGTGATGAGCGGCATGCTCGATGCGCTCCCGACGCTGCGCCTCTGCTTCGCGCATGGTGGCGGCAGCTTCCCCTTTACGCTCGGCCGCATTCAGAAGGGTTTCGATGAGCGCCCCGACCTGTGCCAGACGGACACGACCACGCCACCGCGCGAGGCCGCGCGGCGCCTCTACTTCGACACGCTCGTGCACGATGCGCGGGCCCTTCGGTTCCTGATCGATGTTGCAGGGCCTCGACGCCTCGCCCTCGGATCCGACTACCCGTTCCCGCTCGGAGAGGCGCGTCCGGGCGAACTCCTTCGCTCGCTGGAGTTGCCCGAGGGTGACCTCGCTCGCATGCTCGGTGGAACGGCACTTGAGTTCCTTGCCATGGATGCGCCGCCGCGGTCGTCGCCCGCTCCCGACACGACCACCACTGCCCCGCCGCGAGACGCACCACGATGACCACGATGCCCGCTTCGCTCGACATTGCGGCGCGAGACTTCGAGGTCTCGCGCGACTTCGCCCGCCACATGGATTCGATTGATCCCTTCGCATCCATGCGAGGTCGCTTCGCCTGTCCGCGCCGGCCCGATGGCTCCCGAGTCGCGTATTTCACCGGGAATTCGCTCGGCCTGATGCCGGTGGATGCCCGATCGCTGGTGACGGAGGTGCTCGAGGATTGGGCCGAACTCGGTGTCGAAGGTCACCTCGAGGGGCGACGCCCCTGGCTCCGCTACCACGAGGCGCTCGCCGAGCCGGGAGCGCGGCTGGTCGGCGGCCACGCCGATGAAGTCGTGATGATGAACACGCTCACCGTGAACCTCCACCTGATGATGGTGAGCTTCTATCGACCAGCGGGGCCGCGCACGAAGGTCCTGATGGAGGCGAGCGCGTTCCCGAGTGATCACTACGCGATTGAGACCCATGTGGCGTCGCGCGGCCTCGACCCCGCGCGCACCGTGGTGAAGCTCACGCCACGGCAGGGCGAAGTGTTGCTCCGCACCGAGGACATCGTGGCGGAGATCGAGCGGCTCGGCGATTCACTCGCGCTGGTGCTTCTCGGTGGTGTCGGATTCACGACGGGGCAGTGGTTCGACATTCCGGCCATCACGCGGCAGACGCAGCGCGTCGGTGCTGTCGCCGGCTGGGACCTTGCTCACGCTGTCGGCAATGTCCCTCTCCAACTGCACGAGTGGGGTGTCGACTTCGCCTGCTGGTGCAGCTACAAGTACTTGAACTCGGGTCCCGGCGCCGTGGCTGGCGCGTTCATTCATCGCCGACATGCGCAGAACACGACGCTTCCGCGCTACGCCGGATGGTGGGGCAATGACCCGGACACGCGATTCCGCATGGAATCGGAGTTCGTCGCGCGACCGAGCGCCGATGGCTGGCAGCTCTCGAACCCGCCCATTCTCTCGATGGCTCCAGTGATTGCATCACTGGCGCTCTTCGATGAAGCCGGCGGTGTGGCGGCGCTCCGTGGCAAGAGCCGCGTGCTCACCGGATACTTCGACTACCTGCTCCGCGAGCGGGCGCCGCGCGGAGTGACCGTCATCACACCCGCCGATGCCGAGGCTCGCGGTTGCCAACTCTCGCTGCGCGTGCAAGGCGATGCCGCCGATCGCCAGAGAGATCTTGCGGACCGGGGCTTCTGGCTGGACAAGCGCGAGCCCGACATTCTCCGCGCCGCACCAGTGCCGCTCTACAACTCATTCGAGGAAGTCTGGCGACTCGTTGACGCGCTCGCCGCCGAATAGGTGGCGCTCGGGCCCGCGCCGCTTGGCGCTCGCTCCTTCTCTCTGGTGACTTCGTGCGCTTCCCTCCGCCTCACTCCCACCCGTATTCTCCGCCGCCATGCCCCGAGTGCTGATCGTCGGCGCCGGCCTCGTTGGAGCGCTTCTGGCTCATGAACTGGGCACGCGCGGCTGGCAGGTGCTGCTGGTCGAGCGCCGCTCCGACCCCCGCGCTCGAGGTGCCGTGGCGGGTCGATCGATCAATCTCGCGATCTCCGTACGAGGCTTCGACGCCCTCGACCGCGCGGGGCTTGGTGACCGGCTCCGCGAGCGTGCGATCCGGATGCCGGGGCGCATGATTCATCCACACACGGGCGCTCCCTTCTTCCAGCCCTACAGCCGCGATCCCACGAGGGCGATCCACTCCGTGAGCCGTTCGAGACTCAACATGCTCCTCCTTGAAGCCGCGGCGGCGCAGCCATCCGTCGAGATTCGCTTCGACCGGAGGGCGCTCGAAGTCGACTTCACACGACCGGCGGTGAGCTTCCTGCACGAACCGACGCAGGCGCAGGAGCGCATCGAGGCGGACATGGTCATCGGCGCCGACGGCGCCTACTCCGCCATTCGCGCCGCCATGCAACGCAATGAGCGCTTCGACTACCAGCAGTCGTTCCTGACCCACGGCTACAAGGAGCTCACGATTCCAGCGCTTGCCGAGGATGCCGACGCCCATGCGGTGGCACCGCATGCGCCCTTTGCCATGGAGCCGCAGGCCCTTCACATCTGGCCCCGCGGCGGCAGCATGATGATCGCACTTCCCAACCCCGAGGGGAGCTTCACCTGCACGCTCTTCTGGCCTTTCCGCTCACCCGCCGGCAGCGATCAACCATCGTTCGATTCGATTCGTAACGGTGTGGCGGCAACGGAGTACTTCCGAGCCCACTACCCCGACGCGCTGACCATGATGCCGACCCTGGCAAGCGACTTTGACGCCAATCCGATCGGGACCATGGTGACAATCCGCTGCGCGCCGTGGGTCTGGGACGGACGCACCGCCCTGATCGGCGATGCGGCGCATGCCATCGTGCCCTTTTATGGCCAGGGCGCGAACTGTGGTTTTGAAGACGCGGTCGCACTGGTCGCGGCCCTCGACGACTCGAAGAACGACATCCCCTCGGCCCTCGCCCACTATCAGGAGCGTCGCATGCGCCACGCGAATGCGATTGCCGACCTGGCGCTGGCCAACTTCATCGAGATGCGCGACAAGACGGCCAGCCGACTCTTCCATCTTCGAAAGAAGATCGATCACACGCTGCACGGTCTTCTTCCGAACCACTATCAGCCGCTCTACGACATGGTCAGCTTCTCGACCATTCCGTACGACGACGCGCGGCAACGGGCCCGACGCCAGGATCGCGCGCTGATGATCGGCGCTTCGGCCGTTCTCTTTGTGATCGCGCTCCTCCTGCTGCTCTTCGTGTGGGCCGTGTTCGCTCGAAGCTGATCTTGATATGCGACCGCTGATTGACATCTCTCCGCTCATCTCGCCGAGGCTCGCCGTCTTTCCCGGCGACACGCCATTTGCGCGCGAGGTCCTCATGGAGATGCAGCGCGGCGATCACATCACGCTCTCGACCATTCGCAGCACCGTGCATCTCGGCGCCCATGCCGATGCCGTGAGTCATTACGGTCGCGATGGCGCAACCATCGACGCGATGCCGCTCGATCTCTATCTCGGCCCCTGCCGCGTCATCGATGTCTCAGCCGCGGGCGCGCGAGGCCACCCACGGGTGACCATCGCCGACCTCGGCTCCGCGCCCATCGACGCGGCTCGCATTCTGCTGCGCACGAGCTCGTCGCCCGACGCGGAACAGTGGGCACCGAACTTCCTCGGGATCGATCCCGCGCTCATCGATCATCTCGCCGACCGTGGTGTCAAGTTGCTCGGAGTCGACACGCCCTCGGTCGATACCGCAGACTCGAAGGATCTCCCTGCGCATGCACGCTGCTTGGCCCGGACCATGGCCATCATCGAAGGGCTCGTTCTTCGCGAGGTGCCAGCGGGCACCTACGAGTTCATCGGCCTTCCGCTGAAGCTCGAGGGTTGCGACGCCAGCCCGATCCGCGCCGTTCTCAGGTGATCCGGTCGTGCCCTGTGCCGCGCCACCGATGCATGGCGATGGTGATCTGCTTCATGGCGTTGCCGGTCGCCAGCATCGAGGCCATCATGAAGCCGCGCCGGCCGTCGAGAAAGCCGCGGCGCAGCACATACTGCTTCAGGAACGCGAGACTCGGGCGCATGAGAATGTCGAAGACACCACCGCCGCGCTCGCCGGTCCGCGCCGCATCGCGCGAGTAACGGATGGAGCGGGTCCAGAAGTCCTCGAGATCGAACCACGAGTCATGACGCAGCGTGCCGGTCAGTCGACCGACGCCACCCTGCACTTCGATTCGATCGTGAATGCCGCGCCCGGTCGGCCCACTGCCAGCCACGCGGCCGCGACCACCTCGGACGAGGCGCACTCGATACTCCGGTTGAAAGGTGTGGTGGAGCCACCCCCCCTCGAAGAAGACCTTGCGATTGAGATCGAATGCATCGAAGGGCACGGCGCCCGGGGCGCCAGTTGCGTCGTCGTTGAGCATCCGCTCGATCGCCTGACGCAGATCGGGCTCCACGCTCTCATCGGAGTCAAGAAGGAGGATCCACGCGTGAGCCGCAGCCTGCTCGAGACAGAATGCACGCTGGCTCAACATGCCTTCCCACGCGCGGTGCACGACCTCGCAGCCGCGCCCGCGTCCGTAGTCGACGGTGCCATCGGTTGACCCTGAGTCAACCAGCAGCACGCGCGCCGACCACCCGTCCACCGAATCGATGAGCCGCGGAAGCGTCCGCATGCTGTTGAAGGTGCACACCGCCACGCAGAGATCGCGCGGCGGTGTTTGGGTGGACGGGGGCGCCATGGTTCCCATGCTAAGAGACTGCTCCAACGCCCGCGCGGCCTTCGCCCGGCAACGCGGAGGCAATCGATGCCGCGCACTTCGACCGTGCGCGGAGCGTAAACTTCCTGCATGAGCGTTGTTGGCGATCGCGCGACCGTCTCTACGGTGACGCCCATGTACAACGAGGAGGAGTGCGTCGAGGAGTTTGTGCGGCGCGCGGATTTGGCCCTCCAATCGCTTGGGCGTTCCTACGAGATCATCGTCGTCAGTGACGGCTCGAAGGATTCGACGGAGTCGAAGCTGCGTCAACTCGCCGAGCGCTATCCAGCGCTTCGAGCCTTCTGCCTCGCCCGCAACATGGGCCAGTGCGCGGCGATCGATGCGGGCATTCAGCAGAGCCGAGGAAAGTGGGTGGTCGTTCTCGATGGCGACCTTCAGAATCGCCCCGAGGACATTCCCACGCTCATCGCCCACGCCGAGCAGGGCAACGATCTTGTCTCCGGTCGACGCTGCGGGCGCCCCGAGTCAACGCTCTTTCGGATGGTCCCGAGCCGCATGGCGAACTGGCTCCTGCGGCGAGTGACCGGGTGCCCCGTCCGCGACATGGGCGGCTTCAAGTGTCTGCGTGGCGATCTCGCGCGTTCGCTGCGACTTCGAGCGGGGCAGCATCGACTCCTGCCGGCGATGGTCTGGCTTCGAGGCGGGCGCGTGCTCGAAGTGGATGTCAACGCCGCACCGCGCTTCGGAGGCAAGAGCCACTACGGTCTCAATCGCACACTCGATGTGCTGATCGACATCGTGATGCTCTGGTTCCAGTCGAGCTTCAAGAGCCGTCCGATGTATCTCTTCGGTCGAATTGCACTGGTGCTTCTCGCCATCGACGCGATCATCATGCCAGTACTGCTTTACCAGCGGCTGGTGCATGGCATCGACATGGGAACCCGACCGCCGTTCCTGATCGCCGTGATGCTCTTTCTCGCGGCGCTCTTCGTGCTGGCGAGTGGCTTCGTCCTCGAACTGCTCAGCGACGCCTACAACGCGAGCGTCCAGGCGCGGGGCTGGATCATCCGTGAGTCGATCGAGGGCCGGCGAGACGAGTCCCACCAGGAGACCACTGATCGCGAAGGCCCGCTTGCCGCTCACACGCCGAGCGCGCCACTCATCACGGCGCCTCGATCGCCGGCCTCGTGACGCGCATTCGGCCGTTCATCGAGCGCCAGTGGCCGGGGTAGGTGCAGACGAGCGGATAGGTCGCCGGCCGCGTCGGTGCGAAGAACCAGAGCAGACCCGTTTCGCCGGGATCGACAAGCCCCATCACATGCAGCACCTTGGGGGAGTCGGGCACATACTCGCGCTCCTTGCCCGCCAGCGTCGTACCGATGCGATCCGCGGCCACGCCGATCTCCGAGAGCGAACTTGGCGCGATGATGAGAAGATTGTGCTGCATCGTGTCGTCGTTGCGCATGGCGATCTCGACGACGGTGCCTGCTGTGACAGAGATGTCCTTCGGCTCCCAGCGCATCTGGCCGGGAACGCAGACGATCTCCACGCGCTGCACCGCGAAGCGCGCCGCTTCCGGCGGGCGCATTTCCTCGGGAACGACATTGATGGCGCGCGCCGCAGCGATCCTGACGCGCTCGGGACGCTCGGAGGATGCCGCTTCAATGAGCTCCTTCATCACCACTTCATCGGCAAGTTCCGCGGCGTCGCGAAGAGCCAGCAACCGAACGAGGTCGCGCTGGCCGGGGCAGCCGTCACAGGCTTCGATGACCGCGAGCGTCTCGACAACCTCGCTGCGACCGCTGGCCTTCGCGCGCTCGGCAATCGCGGCGCGTCGGACCTCCGGCGCCACACCCGCGTCGCGGAGCGGATCGACCTTCGCCGGCGGCGCCTCGGTCGCGGGCGCTGCCGTGTCGGGCGTCTCGCTCGCGCCCGCAGGCCGCTCCTGATCCGCGGTGCTGGAAGAATCGATCAACGCTGTCGCGGGAGTCTCACTCGATCCCCCGGGTTGGTCATGAGCCGCGGTGTCTGGTGAGCCGCTCGACCGTGCTGCAGATGGCTCGCCCTGGCCCAACGGCGTGACGGTCTCGGCGCGAAGCGGCGAAACGGCGCAGAGCAGCGCGATGGCGAGGGGCGACACACCGACGGCGTTGAATCGAAGCACGGGGAGAGCGTAGGCCCTGCAGCCGCGGCGCGGGGATGGGTCCTGGCCGCCCACCGATTGAATCCAGCCTCTACTCGACCATGACCTCGAAGAGCGTGGTCGTTCCGCTCACTTCGTTGCAGACGATCAGGAGTGGCCGACCGGTGGGGCTCACGCTGGCGGGTAGAAAGTGAACGCCCTCCGGTCCGAGGTCGCCCGCGGCGGCGAAGTGGTCCGGCACTCCGTCGCCATCGAGGTCAATCGAGAGATCCACCTCGGCCGCTCGCGGGTTCGCGTACCCGGCGAACTTCGGGGCGGCCGGATCGGTCGCGTCGAAGATCATCACTCCGCTGCTGCGCTCGAGAGTCACGATGAGCAGGCGTCGGCCATCGATCTCAGCAAGCGCCACCCCCTCTGGCTCAGGCCCCTTGGAGAGGCTTCGCGCATCAACCTTGGCCGTTCGACGGTGATCGGCGTTGAAGAGCGCCGGCGTGCGCTCCGCGACCATGCGCTCGATGATCTCACCCGAATCCCACGCCAACACAATCGCTGGACGCTCGGGTGCGGCACCGATCGCGGCAAGATCCACGCGCCACAGGGACATGGAGCGCGTGCCGAATGCGCAGAAGCGGCCGCCGAATGTCGCCGGTGCAGGCACACTGGAGACGAGCAATCTCCCTTCGGGAATCGCTTTCGCCTCGCCCCCGCTTGCCATCGCTCGCGCCTGATCGAGCGTGATGGCCTCATCGATGGTTCCCTCGCGCGCCTCGCCTTCATTCGCTGTCGCCAGCCAGAGTGCGCCCTCATGTTCGAAGGCGACCAGCGCATCGGGCTGGAACATGGCGAGCACCGGCACCGGCGCTGGATTGGCGACCCCGTCGGCAATTGCGTCAAGTCCCATGCCTGGAGTCATGGCATCGCGAAAGCCGAGAGGCTCGATCGAGACCACCTTCCGCTCCGTGACATCGACGATGGCAATGGCGTTGTTCTCCTGCAAGGTCACGAAGGCCCAGCGGTCGTTCGGCGAGAGCGCGATGTACTCAGGCTCGAGGTCCTGCGCCAGCGACCGCCCTGGCGAGACCACGCGAAGCCCGCGATTGATCAGCGCCTGGCGCTGCGGCTCAAACGCCCCGAATCCCGCCTCGGTGACCGTCGCCTGCTCGACACCCTTGGAGAGATCGATGAACGCGATTGTCCCCGGCGGATCGACTTCGCGATCGCGGAGCGAGGGTTCGCCTTCGCAGGCGACGAGCAGGGTCTTGCCATCTCGAGTGAAGCAGATCATGTCCGGGCCGAAGCCGACGACCATGCGCCGCAGCACGCGGGCCGAGGGGTCGTAGAAGTTCACGCTTCCGCGATCTCCAGGCGCTGGTCCCATTGCCGCAACCGCCACGAGATCGCCGTGCACCGCGACACTGGTTGGCCTGCGAAGGCGAATGGCATCGACTCGCACCGGTTCCGCCGGATTCGCAAGGTCCAGAACATCGAGCCCGACCGTGCCGTTGACGACAAAGAGCCGCCTCGTGGGCGCGTGATACGCGGCGATTTCCGAACTGGCCTTGTCGAAGAGGCCGCTCGAGTGACGGCCGACTACGCGAAGTCGAGCCGTGTCACCCTTGCTCCAGCCCGGTGGCGGGTCACCCACGGGCGGCGACGCCGGCGCGCTGGCCAGCATCGTGAGCGCAATCATCCACATCGCGATCGCGCCGCATGGCGCCGTCGCACTCCGGCAACGAGCGAACCCTCGTGTGAGCGCGGCGCCGCTCACTCGCGTCGCCAAACTCACCGCGCCGCTCGTACAACGACGGTTCGACTCTGTCCGCTTGAGCGCGCTGTGCCGCTGAGGAAGATTCTCTCCTGCTTCATGCTCATGTCCGCACTCGGTCATCGGGTTGCTCGTCAAGGGGGGATGGGGGAAATGGGGCTATGGGGGGATGGAGTTGCGGGGGGTGAATCAGGACCGCCCGCGGGCATTGGCTCGCGCGCGGCATTCACCTCATTGAACGCCAGGCACTGCCGTGCGAAAGCAACACAACCGCGGGCCGATGCTGCTCGGCACGCTACTGACCCCATCACTCGATCGCAGGTCGGGAAGATCGACTTGGCTCGATCTATGACAATCTGAATCGAATCCAAATGAATGGGCCGAGCGGCAGCCACCCTTCCGACAACAGCGGACGAAGCCGAGAGCAACGGGTGCGCTCGTCACGCCATCATCACTGCCGTCGCTCCGCCCCCCCTGAAGGCACTCACCGGGGAATCCCAAGTGGCGTATGTCTGTAATGACGATGTCCGCGCTGGAACGGAAGGATTCCCACCCTTGCTCCCGTCGGAATCTGCCCAGAGGAGTGCCGAACGATGCCCAACTCTCTGAACAACAAGTGCTTGACTGGTCGTCCTCCTCGCACACCGTTCGAGAGTTATCGGCCCGCACACATGCCGCGTGCAGTTCCGATCGTCGCGATGCTGGCGATCGGTTCCGGGTTGGCTTTTGCGGCCCCCGACGCACCACCCCCGATTCAAGGCGCGGCGACCACCTCCGCAGCAGCGGCCGGAAGCTCCGCCGATCCTCCCCGCTCCGCGCGTGAAGAACTCCGCTTCGCCCGAACCCTCTCGCACGCCTTTCGTGAAGTGGCGCGTGAGCTGGCACCCTCCGTGGTGTCGGTGACCACCATCGATCGGAGCTCCATGCCGGGCCTTCCGCCCGGACAGCGCGCACCCGACCGTCGAGGCCAGGGCAGCGGGGTCATCATCACGCACGATGGCTTCATCGTCACCAACTTCCATGTGGTGCGGGGTGCAAGCGAGATCATTATTCGATTGATGGATCGCCGCGAGCTCCAGGCGAGCGTCGTTGGCGTCGATCCCGACACCGATCTCGCCGTGCTCAAGGTCGATTCGAGCGGGCTCGTGCCCGCCCGCTTCGGTGATTCGGAGGCGATCGAGCCGGGCGAGTGGGTGCTCGCGCTCGGCAATCCCTTCGGTCTCGAGCAGACGCTGACCGCAGGCATCATCAGCGCGAAGGGTCGCTCCGGCATGGGACTCGCGACCTATGAGAACTTCCTTCAGACCGATGCGGCCATCAATCCCGGCAACAGCGGTGGACCGCTGGTGGATCTCGATGGCCGTGTTGTCGGCATCAACACGGCGATCTCGAGCACCGACGGCGGCAATCATGGCGTCGGCTTCGCGATTCCTGCGACCATGGTCGAGCGCGTGGCTGCTGAACTGATCGATCGAGGCCATGTGCAGCGGGGCTGGCTCGGGGTCGGTGTCGCCCCGGCCGTGCAAGGCAATCGAGCGCTTCGGGGCGCGCTTCTCTCGCATGTCGCGCCAAACACACCTGCATGGAACGCGGGACTTCGCGCGGGTGACCTGATCCTGAAGCTCGACGATTTCGAAGTCGAGAACCCGACCGAGTTCATTCGAGAGATTGGCGAGCGGCAGCCTCGAAGTGAGATCGTCGTGACGGCACTGCGACAGGGCACCACTGTGCAAACCCGCGCGGTGCTCGGCGAGCGGCCGACCCCAGCGCGTCGAGATGCGTCGGAGGGTCCCGAACCTGCCGAGGCCCCAGGAGCGGCCACGCCCGAGCCTGGCGTTCGTGAGCCTGCGAGCGGCCAAGCCCCGAGCGATGGGGAGCGCTCTGTCCGGAAGCGCGAGCGGGCTGCGCCGATCAAGTGAACTGTCACGGGCTTCTTCGCAACGACCGCGCGACTCGCGGCCTGACGGCATGAGTCGCGTCTATCCTCATCACTTGGCGGAGCGCCCTCGGTCTCGCACCGACTCCGTCGCATTCATCAGATTCAGCTTCCCGAGCGCTTCTTGGACTCCCCCTTCTCAGTCAAGTTCACCCATCGGGTCTCATTCACCCGCGGGCTGTTCCGCGCCGAGAACGACGCGCTCACCCAGGCCCTCAACGGGGGCGAGCCGAGGGTCGTCGCCTTCGTGGACGATGGTGTGCTTCGCGCCCGCCCCACGCTCGAGCGCGAGCTTCGTGAACGACTGGAGCTTGACGCCTCTGCGCCACGGCTGGTCGGGTTCTATCCCGTGCCCGGCGGCGAAGCGAGCAAGAACGATCGCTCCGTAGCCGACCTGGTGGTGCAGGTGGTCGATCAGCACCATATCTGTCGGCGGAGCTGGGTGCTGGCCATCGGTGGCGGCGCGGTCCTAGATGCCGTCGGCTACGGCGCTGCGGTGGCGCATCGAGGCGTGCGGCTCGTTCGGATCCCCACGACGGTTCTGGCCCAGGATGATGCCGGCCTCGGAGTGAAGAACGCCATCAATCGCTTCGGCAAGAAGAACTTCGAGGGCACCTTCGCCGTGCCTTGGGCCGTGCTCAACGATGCTGACTTCCTGTTGACCCTCGCTGATCGAGAGTGGCGGAGTGGTTTCAGCGAGGCGGTGAAGATCGCGCTTCTGAAGGACCGCGACTTCTTCGAGGAGATCGAGGCGAAGGCGGGGCGCATTCGCGACCGCGATGAAGAGGCGGCTCTTCCGGTGATTCGGCGCTGTGCCGAACTCCACCTTGACCACATCGTGCAAGGCGGCGATCCCTTCGAGTCGGAGCGAGCTCGACCTCTCGACTTCGGGCACTGGTCAGCGCACAAGCTCGAGCAACTTTCGAATCATCAGGTCACCCATGGCGAGGCGGTGGCCATCGGAGTAGCGCTCGACACGCTCTACTCCGTCCGGATAGGGTGGCTTCCCGAGAGTGACGGTGTGCGCGTCATCGCATGCCTGACCGCGCTTGGGCTTCCGACATGGCATCCGCTCTTGCTCGCGCCCAGTCTCGAGGCTGGCCTCAATGAGTTCCGAGAACACCTTGGTGGTGAGCTTTGCGTGACTCTCCTCCAAGGCATCGGTGCCGCGCGCGACGCCAACTCCATCGATCGCTCGGCCCTCCGTCAGGCGATCGGGGACCTCGAGAAGATCACCGATCGCCACCTGAAGAAGGCTTCTTGACGACATTTGACCTACTTTGGCTGATGAATCGCGCTCGATGACGAGAATTGACCGATCCCGGTGAACACTATGGATAGACCAGCCGCAAGCGATGTTTTGGACGCATACTTCGTGGAAAACAGGGCTAAAGTGCTGGATCTTGCTGGCTTCATGGACCGTTTCCAGAGATCACATGGGTCGGCCAACACGGCTGCGGACCACCGCTGGGTGGCGATCACCAAGGCGCTTGAGATCTTGCAGGACGGCAAGGGTGACCGAGCGAGAAGGGTCCTGGAACTCTGGAGCGACCCCTCTTTGGAGCCGATTCCACATGCCAGCGTAAAGGGTGCAACCGGAGCATGGCCCGGGCTCGGACATAGGGGTGTCTGAGTCGAGCTGTCGTCAGGCTCGGCGCCTTCATTCAACTCGGCAACAGGCCTCTGCCACTGAGGCCTGAGAGTGTCCGCAGGTTTGCCGTCATGTCTCACGCCTGCGAGGTGTCGGTGCTCAATCGAGCATCCTGTCAGTCAGCCAGCCGTCGTGCTGGTGCTACGGCCATCGCGCCGCATTTGAGGAGTCTCATCGTGAACGAAAACCTTCGACTGAACCCCCGCTCGAGGGGCGGCTTCACCATCATCGAGTTGCTCGTGGTGGTGACGATCATCGCCCTGCTCATCGCGCTTCTCGTGCCTGCCATCGGCAAGGCGCGCGAAGCGGCCATGCTCACCCAGAGCCTCGGCAACCTCCGCAACATGGGCACCGCGTGCGCCAACTATGGCGCAGCCTGGAACGATCGGCAGTGGACCCTCTCGGCCGACGATGTCGGACAGTACGGCAACTCCTGCTGCTTCGCCGAATATGTCGCCGCAACCGGCGGCTGCCCCGCGAGCACCGTCCTTGGCTGGGGTGGACAGTGCCCGCCCTCTGGTACGAAGGGCCTCTGGGGCTACTGGCTGCCGTGCGGCGGCATCAGCTCGGGCAATGCGGGGAACTGGGTGGTCACCTGGCCGTTCCAGTTCGGAACGCAGTGCGGCGTGAGCAACGCCACCGGCTTCGGCTCTTGGCGCATGGCCAACTGCCAGAGCTTCAACAACTATGTGAATGGCAAGTTCTACGACCGCACCTTCTACGCTCCCAAGGACAAGGTGCTGCTCTCTCGCGCGGAGTGTGCCTTCAGCACCGGCGATGACTTCACCATCCTGAACGACATCGCCGATGGCATCGTCTTCACCTCGTACTGCTTCAGCCCGGCGGCAATGTGGTCACCCGATGTCTTCTCCGCCAAGGGCTTCAGGGTTCCCTGCTCACAGTCGAAGTCGGCGTGGCGCAGCCCGAGCGTGAGCCAGGCCTCCTATCCCGACCTGAAGACCCGCATGCTCGAGCATCACTGGCTTCAGAATCAGCAGGGCGGTGAGTACAACGGCAACTTCACCGGCACGCAGGAGCCCTGGTACTTCAACCTCGCCTACAACTCGGCACCAGCCACGCTCTTCTTCGATGGCAGCATTCGAGTTGAAGGTGTCGCGGCGGCGATGAACGCCGATCAGCAGGTCTTTGCCCAGAATCAGGGTCAGCCCGGCATCGTGAACCCGGGTCTCTGGGTGCGCAACATCCCGACCGGTCCGTGGACCGGGTACGGCGGCTACTACACGCTGCCCGCCCGCTACGACGACCAGGTCAACACCAGCTATCACGTCTTCACGACGGATGGCATCCTGGGCCGCGACTTCGTCACCGGTTCCTGAACCGGTGGACAAGCCGGGCTCGACCCTCTCGGGCCCGGTTCCAGTCGCGTTCGCAGTGCATGTCACAGGGGCCAGCCTTCGGGCTGGCCCTTGTTCGTTGCAACCAAGGTCTTCGATCATAAGATCATAGACAACAGATCCTTATAACTCGTGCGCCGTGCGATCGAGGCGATCCCGTCGGACCGCTGTGAGCACCAATCCGAGCGGGTCTCCCTCCTTCAATTGAGGAGGCCAGCCTCGCTTTGATTGAGACCGGAGATACACTTTGTCTTGGCGTCGGGCTCCCCGCGAGGGGGCCTGTCGAACTTCGCAGGAACGCCACCATTTCTCGATCCTGCGAGCCAGGGCGTCGGCGTGGGTCGCCCAGGATTCTCTTCTTCGGCTTCGCGCTGCATTGCGCACACTGCCGAGAAAGGACATTGATCATGTTGGAAACCCGTTCGCACCGAAGGCGCACAGGCGGCTTCACCATCATCGAGTTGCTCGTGGTGGTGACGATCATCGCCCTGCTCATCGCGCTTCTCGTGCCTGCCATCGGCAAGGCGCGCGAAGCGGCCATGCTCACCCAGAGCCTCGGCAATCTCCGCAACATGGGTACCGCGTGCGCCAACTATGGCGCAGCCTGGAACGATCGGCAGTGGACCCTCTCGGCCGACGATGTCGGGCAGTACGGCAACTCCTGCTGCTTTGCCGAGTATGTTCAGGCCACCGGCGGCTGCCCCGCGAGCACCGTTCTCGGTTGGGGTGGATACTGCCCGCCCACCGGTCAGGCCGGCCTCTGGGGCTACTGGCTCCCGTGCGGCGGCATCAGCGTGGGCCTAGCTGGCAACTGGGTGGTCACCTGGCCCTTCCAGTTTGGAACGCAGTGCGGTGTGGGGAACGCCACTGGCTTCGGCTCTTGGCGCATGGGCAACTGCCAGAGCTTCAACAACTATGTGGGCGGCAAGTTCTACGACCGCACCTTCTATGCACCGAAGGACAAGGTGCTGCTGACTCGCGCGGAGTGCGCGTTCGCCCGCGGTGATGACTTCACCTACCTCTCCGATGTGCAGGACAACATCGTCTTCACCTCGTACTGCTTCAGCCCGGCGGCGATGTGGTCACCCGATGTCTTCTCAGCAAAGGGCTTCAGGATTCCCTGCTCACAGTCGAAGTCGGCGTGGCGCAGCCCGAGCGTGAGCCAGGCCTCCTACCCCGACCTGAAGACCCGCATGCTCGAGCATCACTGGCTTCAGAATCAGCAGGGCGGTGAGTACAACGGCAACTTCACCGGCACGCAGGAGCCCTGGTATTTCAACCTCGCCTACAACTCGGCGCCCGCCACGCTCTTCTTCGACGGCAGCGTGCGCGTTGAAGGTGTCGCGGCGGCGATGAACGCCGATCAGCAGGTCTTTGCCCAGAATCAGGGTCAGCCCGGCATCGTGAACCCGGGTCTCTGGGTGCGCAACATCCCGACCGGTCCGTGGACCGGATACGGCGGCTACTACACGCTGCCCGCCCGCTACGACGACCAGGTCAACACCAGCTATCACGTCTTCACGACGGATGGCATCCTGGGCCGCGACTTCGTCACCGGTTCCTGAACCGGAACACACATCGGGTCCGCCCCTCTCGGGCCCGATTCGAAGCGCGTCGAGCACGCATGACAAAGGGGCCAGCCTTGTGGCTGGCCCCTTTCCTTTTCTCTCCTCGCGAATCTCCTGATCAGGTGATCAGTAGTCCATGTCATCCATGCCGCCGCCCGCCGGGGCCGCCGCCTTCGCCTTCTTCTCCTTGATCTCGGTGATGGCGCAGTCGGTGGTGAGCAGAAGGCCCGCGATGCTCGCGGCGTTCTGAAGAGCGACCCGCTCCACCTTGGTGGGAACGATCACTCCAGCCTTCACCAGGTCACCGTAGGTTCCGCTGACTGCGTTGAAGCCGAAGTTCGCGTCGGTCGACTCCTCGACCTTCTGCGCGACGATTGAACCGTCGAGACCACCGTTGGCGGCGATCTGCTTGATGGGTGCCGCGAGGGCGCGATTCACGATGTCGACACCGACGCGCTCATCGCCGGAGAGGTTCTTGCGAAGCTTCTCGAGCGCCTTGCGGGCCCGCAGGACGGCCACGCCGCCGCCGGGGAGGATGCCCTCCTCGACCGCTGCACGGCAGGCGTGCAGGGCGTCTTCAACGCGCGCCTTCTTCTCCTTCATCTCGACCTCGGTCGCGGCACCGACATTGATCTGCGCCACGCCGCCGGCGAGCTTGGCCAGGCGCTCCTGGAGCTTCTCGCGGTCATAGTCGCTCGAGGTCGCCTCGATCTGCGACTTGATCTGCTCGATGCGGCCCTGAATGTCCTTCGTCTTGCCGGCACCTTCGACGATGGTGCACGCGTCCTTCGAGACGGTGATCTTCTTGGCGCGGCCGAGTTCGGAGACCGTGACATTCTCAAGCTGGATGCCGAGCTCCTCCATGATCGGCTGACCGCCGGTCAGCACCGCGATGTCCTCGAGCATCGCCTTGCGACGATCACCGAAGCCCGGTGCCTTGACGGCGCAGACCTTGAGCACGCCGCGCAGCCGGTTCACCACCAGCGTTGCGAGCGCCTCGCCCTCGATCTCCTCGGCGACGATCAGAATGCTCTTCCCGCTCTCGGCCACCTTGCCGAGCACCGGAAGGAGGTCCTTCGCGCTCGAGATCTTCTTCTCGTGGATGAGCACATAGGCGTCCTCGAGAACGCATTCCATGCTGGCCGGATCGGTCACGAAGTGCGGGCTCAGCCAGCCCTTGTCGAACTGCATGCCTTCGAGCAGCTCGACCTCGGTCTCAAGGCTCTTGCCCTCTTCGACCGTGATGACGCCATCCTTGCCGACCTTGTCCATCGCCTCGGCGATGATCTTGCCGATGGTGGTGTCCTGATTCGCTGAGCAGGTGCCGACCTGAGCGATCTCGGTCGAGTTCTTGATCGGCTTGCTGAGGCGGCCGAGTTCCTCGACCACAGTCTTGACCGCAGCATCAATGCCGCGCTTCACGGCGTTCGCGTTGGCGCCCGCGGTGATGTTCTTGAGGCCCTCCTGGAAGATCGCCTCGGCGTAGACCGTGGCGGTGGTGGTGCCGTCGCCAGCGTCCTTGCTGGACTTGCTGGCAACTTCCTTCACCATCTGCGCGCCCATGTTCTCATAGGCGTCGTCGAGTTCAATCTCCTTGGCCACGGTGACGCCGTCCTTGGTGACGGTCGGTGCACCGAAGCTCTTCTCAAGGACCACCACGCGACCTGAGGGGCCGAGGGTGACCTTCACCGCCTTCGCGAGCTTCTGCACGCCGCGAAGAATGCGCTCGCGCGCGTCGTTGTCATATGCAATCTGCTTGGCTGCCATGGTTCAGTTCCTTGAATACGCCAGAGGCGCGTGGGATGCGAAGCGCCGGGGACCGTGCGGGGTCCGACCGCGGCGCGGATGCTCGACTCAACCCTCGATGACGCCGAGGATGTCGTCCTCGGTCATGATGAGGAAGTTCTCTCCGTCGATCTTCACTTCGGTGCCGGCGTAGCTTGAGAAGATGACGCTGTCGCCCTTCTTCACCGTGAACGGAAGGCGCGTGCCGGTCTCCCGATTCAGGTTGCCATCGCCGACGGCGATGATCTTGCCCTGCTTCGGCTTGTCCTTGGCGCTCTCGGGCAGGTAGATGCCCGAATCAGTCTTGGTGGCGGCCTCGTCGCGACGAACGAGGATCTTGTCTCCGAGCGGACGAACCTTCATCTTCAGATCTCCTGGTGGTGCAAAGTGACTTCAATGGTGTGACGACGAATCACGCGATCTCGCCGGGCCAGCGGTCGCCGAAGCGACGCGCCACCACGGCGTGCAGAACATGGAGGAGTTGCTCGACGGGCACGGGGCGATCGACGACCGCGAACGCGCCCCAGGCGAGTGCATCCATCAATCCCTGGCGATGCTCGCGGAGCGAGGGCGACTTCGGCCGCACCACCACCATCGCGGGCGGCCGCTGCATGCGGCGCAGCAATTCGATGACGCGACCACCGGCGGCCTCGTGCCGACCCGGGGGATCATCGATGGGAATGGAGAGATCGACGACTGCAATGTGCACAGGCTCGCGTCGAACAACACGGTCCGCCTCCGAGGCCGATCGAGCCGCAACGCAGCGCACGCCCAGCGGCGCCAGCAGCGGTGGAAGCTGCCTGGCGAAGCTATCGTCCTGCCAGGCCCCGTCGGCAATGAGCAGACTGAGCCTCGATGGCGAGGTCGGGGCGGGCATCGAATGGCCGGAGCCGAAGTGCATGAGCCGGTCGAGACGCAACTGCCGTGCCACCCTGCCCCAATGAAGGGCGCCCAGGAAATCCACTTCCTCCGCTTCCTATGGCCTTGCGCGGGAGGAGCACAGGCCCCTGCATGATGGTGGCGCGGGCAGGCCCCGGAGCGGCTGCCAAAACGGCGGACAGGCCCGCACCCATCTGCGGAAGTTCTCGGCAACGGACCAAGCACACCTGAGCTCGGCCGCTCGCCTCTTCATGCTTGCGGGCGATTCCGTCACCCTCCAAGATGGTCGTTCCATGACCCCTGCCACACCCCCCGTTGCCGCGCGACCGCTCGCCGTGACCCGCCACCCCGAGTCTCCGGCGGCCATCGATCCATCGCTCCCGGTGCTGTCGGTGGCGGAGATCAGGCGCAACCCCACCGTGATCGAGCCGCCGCGCGTGGTGGTCCGCGGATGGGTTCGCACGCGACGCGACTCGAAGGCGGGCATCTCCTTCGTGAGCCTCTCCGACGGAAGCTGCTTCGACACGCTGCAACTGGTGGTCCCGAACACGCTGGCGAACTATGCAGGCGAAGTGGCGCGCCTGACGGCGGGGTGTTCGATCGAAGCGGCGGGCAAACTCGTCGCGGGGCAGGGCAAGGTCCCTGCGCTTGAACTCCAAGTCGATGAACTTCGCGTGCACGGCTGGGTGGAGAACCCAGACACCTATCCGATTCAGCCGAAGGCGCACACCTACGAGTTCCTGCGCGAAGTCGCGCACCTGCGTCCGCGCACGAACACCTTCGGTGCGCTCGGTCGCGTGCGAAACTCGCTCGCTCAGGCGACCCACCGCTTCTTCCACGAGAACGGCTTCTTCTGGATTCACACGCCGATCGTGACCGCGAGTGATTGCGAGGGAGCGGGAGAGATGTTCCGCGTCTCCACGCTCGACCTTGCCAACCTGCCGCGCACGCCGGAGGGAGGAGTCGACTTCTCGCAGGACTTCTTCGGACGCGAGTCGCATTTGACCGTGAGCGGCCAGCTCAATGTGGAGTGCTGGTGCCTGGCGCTCTCCAAGGTGTACACCTTCGGTCCAACTTTCCGCGCCGAGAACTCGAATACCAGCCGTCATCTTGCCGAGTTCTGGATGATCGAGCCGGAGATCGCCTTCGCCGACCTCGCCGCCGATGCGGCGCTGGCCGAGGGCCTTCTCAAGTCGATCTTCCGCGCGCTGCTTGAGGAGCGCGGCGATGATCTCCGCTTCTTCGCCGAGCGCGTCGACAAGGGCTGCATCGAGCGCCTGGAGAAGTTCGTCGAGGCGAGCTTCGAGCGCATGGATTACACCGACGCGATCAAGGCGCTCGAGAAGGCGGTGGCGGGCGGACACTCCTTCGAGTTCCCCGTGAAGTGGGGCATCGACCTCCAGAGCGAGCACGAGCGCTACCTGACGGAGACGCTCGTCGGGCGCCCGGTGGTCGTCATGAACTACCCGAAGGAGATCAAGGCCTTCTACATGCGACTGAACGACGACGAGCGCACTGTCGCGGCGATGGACATTCTCGCCCCGGGCATCGGTGAGATCGTCGGCGGCAGTCAGCGCGAGGAGCGCTTGGATGTGCTCGATCGCCGCATCGACGAGATGAAGCTTGAGAAGGAGGCGTACTGGTGGTACCGCGATCTGCGCCGCTACGGAACGGTGCCGCACGCAGGGTTCGGGCTCGGCTTCGAACGGACCGTCTCCTACGCGACCGGCCTCGGAAACATCCGCGACTGCATTCCCTTCCCGCGCACACCGAAGAACTGCCTCTTCTGAGAAGCGGCGCCGTGGCGTGCGCCCCGGTGCCGATGAAGGAGGGGGCCGCGAGCGTGGATCACCCGCCGCGCGAATGTCCGCCCGTGCGGCCTGCATTTCGGTTCAGGCTCTCAAGTCCGACAGTGAAGCCGCGACGCGTTCTGACGCGAACGACGAGACACTCGAGCGAACGAAGCGACGACCGCGGACACACACGAACGAGGATCCCCTCATGCAATGCAACATCAATGCGAAGGGCAAGGCTGTGCGGCTTCTCATCGGAACGGCCTCGCTCGTGGCGGGCCTCGCACTGCTCGGGTGGTGGTGGACGCAGGGCGCGGAGTGGGCGCTCTACACCGGGCTCGGTGCAACCGCGGGTGGCGCCTTCGGCATCTTCGAGGGTGCCGCAGGGTGGTGTGCAGTGAGGGCCATGGGATTCAAGACGCCGATCTGATCGGCCAAGGCTCGTGCCGACGACGCTTGCTCACTGCGTCGCGGCCACTCACGCGCGCGGCGAAAGGGCCCGGACTTTCATCCGGGCCCATTGAGAGGAGGAATCCTCGAAGGATCGTGAGTGTTGATCAGTGTCGCGCGTCACCCGAAGGTGCGCCGCGCGGTTGCCGGTCAGCGTCGCCAGCCGAAGGAGGCTCGGGCAAACTGGCCATGAACGGGGGCGACAGGCTGAACGACCGGCGCCGCGGGCGCGACCACGACGGGATGAGTCACCACGACGGGCTGCTGCACGAACACAGGCTGCTGCACGAGCACAGGCTGCTGCACGACCAGCGGTCCGCTCTGCACGACGCGTGCGCGTCGGCCATGACTCCAGCCCTGCTGGACGAAGACAGGTGTGCTCTGCACCACGGTGACCGGAGCCACTCCGCATGAGTTCACCGGGGCGTAGGCGACGGGGGCGTAGACCACCGGCGCGTACACGGGTGCCGGACAGACAGGGACCACGGGAGCACAGACCGGAGCGACGACTGGCGCTGGCGTGGCCCACCCATTTCCGAAGCTGATGCTGAAGGCGAACTTCGAGTCCGCCGAGGCGGGCCGCGTCAGGATGGCGAGCGCGGCGAGCAAGAGCAGTGAGGCAAGACGCATGGGTCCACTCCTTTCGGACGACGGAAACTGTCCATCAATCCCTGGGATCTCCTTCGCCCGGCCCAGTGCCGGACGAGGGGTCCGTTCGGGCATCTGGACAGCGGTCTCCAAGGGCTATTCCATGCCCGAATCGGATTCTGACCCGGTGCCGCGGTCGCCCCTGAGCCGCCGCCTGCCGGGCACTCCCGGACGGATGGCGTCACGATGCGCTGAGGCCGGGGCGCGGTCATGAGGGGAGTCGAAGGTGCTGGCGCTGGCGCTGGCGCGATTCTGCGGCGGAAGTGCGAGGGTGCGCGGGGCGCGCAGCGCCGGGCGCAGCGCGGGGTGCCGGCACTCGAAGATGACCCGGCGTGGGCCACGGCGGGCAGGAATCGCGCGGTGCGCGACAGGTGGGACAGCGCGCCGCTCTGACGCCTGACACAACCGACGGAACCTTGTGGCGATCGGCGGCGCGGCCTGAGCGGTGTGGTGCGAATCGGTGGGCCAGTCCGCGCGAAGGGGTTCCGTCAGTGTCAGACGGGGCAGGGACCGGCGGCCATGGGTCCTACCACGCAGAGATCGCTTACTCATGGCCGCGGGAACAGCCGCAAGGGTAGACAGACTTTCTTTCGCCTGTCCGAATTCTGCCGTGACAGAGTTTGGCCACGGTTTCTACTTGCCGAACGCGGTGACTCCCCGCGCCATCGCCCCCTCGACGGCCCCAGCAATTGACATCAACTGTCAGGGTAAGTCCACTCGCCTTCGTGGGCACCTCGGGCAGATCACCTCGCTCGCGTCGAGTCTCCAAGACGGGGGCGGATGCCGTCTTCACCATCGACGACCTTGTCGCCTACCTGAAGCTCCCCAAGTCGACGGTCTACAAGCTCGCGCAGGAGCGCAAGATCCCGGGCCAGAAGGTCGGGCGGCACTGGCGGTTCAGAAAGGAAACGATCGATCGTTGGCTCGATTCGACCGCATCGCCCCGATCGGGACCCGCACCAAGCGCGTGATCGCGGCACGCTCTGTCCATGGCACCATCACCTTCAACATCTCAGCCCCGCGTCGGCATGGTTGCCACGGTGCGCAATCGACGCGGGATCATCGCGGGAGCGACGGCGTTCGACGGTCACGATGGCCGACTTCACCTCGTCGAGGTGGAGTACAAGGACGACCAGCAGCCGTCCACCGAGCGGCTGATCTGGGAGCTTGAGCCGCGGAAGTCGGTGGTCAATCCCACGGCGCTGCCCGATGCCTCGCGATCGGACCCAATGCCGGCGGACGACTTCGACGCACTCGTCCGATCCGCGCGATGGGATGCCATCTTCCCGTACGTCGACCCGGACGCGAAGGGCCCACTCGATCGGCAGCCGATCTCGTCGCCGTTTCACAGCGCGGTCCAGGTCGAGGACTACCAGCTTGTTCCCTTGCTTAAGGCGCTGCGCATGCCGCGCGTCAGCCTGCTCATCGCCGACGATGTCGGCCTCGGCAAAACCATCGAGGCGGGCCTCATCCTCAGCGAGTTGCTTCTCCGCCGGCGCGTCCAGCGAGTGCTGATCCTGACGCCCGCATCGCTTCGCCTCCAATGGCGCGACGAGATGTGGGACAAGTTCTCGCTCGATTTCACCGTAATCGATCGCGAGGCCACCAACCGGCTCAAGCGGCAGGCAGGAACCGACGCGAATCCCTGGCGGGCCTACTCCAAGATCATCGCGTCGTACCACTACCTGCGGCAGCCGGATGTGTACGAGCAGTTTCGCGCCGCGTGCCGAACGCCGCCGAACTCTCCGCATCTGCCGTGGGACCTGCTCATCGTCGACGAGGCGCACAATCTCATGCCGGCGCCCTTCGGCGAGGACAGCGACCTCTGCCGGATGCTGCGGCTGATCGCTCCCCAGTTCGAGCACCGCGTCTTCCTGACAGCTACGCCGCACAATGGCCATACGCGATCGTTCTCCGGTCTGCTCGAGACGCTCGATCCTGTGAGGTTCAGCCAAGTCGACGAATTGGGGCCTGCGGCCCGGACCCGCATCGAGCAGGTCGTCGTACGCCGTCTCAAGCGCGAGATCAACGCACGGACCGATCCGCCGAAGTTTTGCCGACGGCTGCCGCCGCAGGCCATCATGCTGGACTTTGCGCCCGACGAGAGAGCGGTGGCCCGGGCGTTCGACTCGTTCCGTAGCCGAGTGCGATCGCTCGTGGCGACAGGCTCACGAAGCCGCCGCCGAGCAGGTTGGTTCGCGGTAGAGATTCTCGGGAAGCGCCTCCTCAGCTGTCCGATCGCTCTCGCCGATTCATGGCGCCGCTGCAAGGAGGGCCTCGCCAAGCTCGAAGCTGCGGCGGACTCCGAGGTCGCCGCGGCGCAGCGGAGCGTCACCGAGGATTCTTCCGACGATCGCGAGACGCAGTCCCGCGAGGCGACCGCTTCGACGATCGTGGGTGCGTGGCTCAGACCGTTCGCCGACGAACTGTCCCCCGAGATCGCCGCGCTCGATCGCGCTGTCGCGTCACTTGGGCTTGATCTTGAGGGGCCGCCGCTCTCCGAGCAGGATCCCGCGGCGGACGCGCGATTCACCGCGCTCACGCAACTCATCGATCGCCTGCTTCGCAGCGATGGCCGCTGGCGCGACGACGAGCGCCTCATCGTCTTCACCGAGTACAAGACCACGCTCGACTACCTCGTGCGGCGGCTGTGCGAGCGCTACGGCGACACCGAGCGAGTCATCACCCTCTTCGGCGGGATGGAGGACGAGCTCCGCGAGTCGGTAAAGGAGGCCTTCAACAATCCCGCCGAGCCGGTGCGCGTTCTTGTCGCAACCGACGCGGCAGCAGAGGGTCTGAACCTCCAGCGCACCGCGCGCTACATGCTGCACTTCGATTGCCCGTGGAATCCGTCGCGCCTCGAGCAGCGCAACGGCCGGCTCGATCGCCATGGTCAGGCGCGGGACGTGACCATCCACCACTTCGTGAGTGAAGACGATCACGACCTGCGCTTCCTCGATCACGTGATCCGCAAGGTGGACCAGATCCGCGAGGACCTCGGCTCGACGGGCGAACTCTTCGACGAGGCAACGCACCGGCGTCTGATCGAAGGTGCCCCGCTTGTCGAGGTGCAGAAGACGCTCGACTTCCAGATCGAGCAGGCCCGCACCCGCGCGTCGTTCGAGGCCGACGCCACGACAGCGCCCGCCGAGGAACGTGCCGGAAGTGTCGCCGATCTCGATGCAATCGCCGCGGCGATCGACTTCGACGGCGACGCCATGCGCGAGACGCTCGAGACGGCGATGGCGATGTCGCCCGGCGGCGGGCGTCCGCAGATCCGGCCCTCCGCCCAAGACGGCGGGCGCTTCGATCTCGTGAATCCCGATCTGCCGGGATGGCGCGACACGATTGACGACACGCTTCGCCGCCGCGCGCGCCCCGGGAACCGTGGACCGCTCCGAGCGCTGGCCTTTGGCCAGGCGCCATTCCTCGAGCAGGTCGGACCGCGGCAGGTCTTCAATCCTCGTCCCGACACCGTGATGCTTAGCTTGGCCCATCCGATGATGCGGCAGGCGCTCGGCTCGCTCACCCGACGGCGTTTCCCGAGCGACCAACAGGTCTCTCGATGGACCGTCCGCTTCGGTGAGATCCCTTCCGGCACCGACGCTCTCATCCTGCTCAGCGTGGAGCAGCTCGCTGTCAACGAGCTGCGCGAGACGTTTCATCACTGGGTCGAAACCATCGCGCTCCCCGTCCGTGGCGACCGCCTCGGCGATCCGCTCCCACCTGCTGCGGCCCGAACGCTGCGAGGCGCCCGGCCGGTGCATGATGAAGGGTTGCTCGAGCGGGCCCGCGAGATCCTCGCCGACGTGGAACCCGGGCTGCGCGAGTATCTCGTCCGCGCCGCCGAAGCGCTGACGAACGATCTGCGTGCGCAACTCGAGACCGACCGTGAGGAAGCGCGCCGACAAGAGGATGAACGATACCGCAGCCGGCAGGGCGAGGTGTCGAAGCTCGTCGAGGAGAACACGCTCGCTCGCCTCGAGCGAGAGATCGAGACGATGAAGCGGGATCTCCAGCAGGGGCTGCTCGGCTTCGCGGCCCACGAGATCGACGAGGTCGACCGCTCCATCGAGCGGAAGCGGGAGGAGCTTGAACGCCGCAAGCGGCACTACGAGGAGATTCGTGAGCAGCTCGGTCTTGAGCGCGAGCGCATTCTCAATCGCTTGATTCCCCGTCGCTTTGCTCTCGACGGCGAGGCGAGCGTCTTTCCCGTGGCGATCGACGTCCGCTTCCGCGAGACGGAGGCCCGTCGCTGATGCCCGTCGAAGCGTCGAGCATCGATCGTCTTGCCTGGTGGCAGGACCTTCGCCACGAGGGGCTGCTTCTCGACATGCAGCGCCTGCGCGACCTCGTCGCCGAGGACCCTGAGCCGCTTCCGTCGTTTCGCGAACAGGAACTGCGACGCGCGGTCACGACGCGCCAGGACGGCGGCGAAGCCTCGACGGGCGAGTTCGTCGCCCTCGTGCTTGAGAAGGTCTGCGGCTTTGCGGGCGGCGACGGCTCCTGGCAGCGGGGTTCGAGTGTCCCCGCGGAATGGTCGCGCCTCGGCTCGGCGGGCGAGACGATCCGGCCGCGGCACTTGTGGAGTGGACCGCGCGGCGCTGTGCTTCCGGTGTTCTTTGAGCCTGGCGCCCGCGTCGGAATCGGGCGAGGTCGCCGCACCGTCAGCCAGGTGCTCCAATGGCTTCGCGCCGGCGGAGAGCGTCTCGCCATCCTCACGAACGGCGAGCAGTGGCGGCTTATCTTTGCGGGCATCGACTTCCACGCATCCGTCGAGTGGGATGTCGAGTCTTGGTTCGAGGAGGGCGGCGTCTCGCGGCGCCTCACGGGCCTTCGCTCACTCCTGAACCCGACGATTTGGACACCGCCGGAGCGCGATCAGCCTTCGCCGCTCCTTCGCGCGATCCTTGACAGCCGCAAGGGTCAATCCGATCTCTCGGCCATCCTCGGCGAGCGCGTTCGCCGTGCCGTTGAGATCCTTGCCCAGGCGCACGAGCAGGCGCTGCACGAACGAGCCGGTGCCATCGATCAGTCCGATCTGTACCGCGCAGCGGTGCGCATGATCATGCGCATCGTCGTCACGCTGTTTGCCGAGTCCCGCGAACTGCTGCCCGCCGACAACGAGATCTACCACACCGCCTACAGCGTCCGCGGCCTGCGCGATCGGCTCGAGCGCGAGTTTGTTCGCTCGCCTGCACGGCTCGCCCGCTGTCATTCGGGGTGGCCGCACCTGCTCGCGCTCTTTCGCCTGATCCACGACGGATGCGCCCATGAGGCTCTGCCCGTCCCGCGCTACGGCGGCGAACTCTTCGAGCCGGGCGACCCGGCCTCCGCCGACGGCGTCTCTCGTGCGGTGCACCTGTTCGAGACCGACTGCTTCGACGCCGAGGTCATCCCCGATCGCGATGTCCACGCGATCCTCGATCTGCTGACGCGCACGAAGGTGCGCATCCGACAAGGCCGGTCCAGCACGCTCGTCGCAGCGCCGGTCAACTTTTCCGAACTCGACAACGAGTACATCGGCATCCTCTACGAGGGCCTACTCGACTATGAGCTCCGCGCTGCGCCCGGCGATCAGCCGGTCATCTTCCTCAATGTGGGCGATCAGCCAGCGCTTCCACTGGCGACGCTCGAGGCGATGGATGATGCCGCGCTGAAGGCGCTCCTCGAGAAGATGAAGCAGAAGAAGCAGGCTGGGAGCGAGGACGAGGAGGAGGGCGACGATGCCGCCGAGGAGGCGGACGATGATGACGGGGCCGAAGCGGACTCCGAGGACAGCGACCCCGAGTCGGATTCAGCCGCCGAGGAGGAGCAGCCGGAGGTTGCGGACGACGCCGAAGCATCCGAGGGCATTCGCCACACCACCCGCTCGCGCGCCGAACAGTGGGCGCGACGCGCCTGCGAAGTTGCGGGGATCGTGCCGAAGCCACGCGGCCGTCTCACGCCGGAAAGGCAGCTCCAGCACGAGGCCGCTCTCGCCCGTGCCGCACGCGCGCTCGTCGATCGCGTCATCCTTCCCCGTGAGTGGTACCTCGTCCGCTGGGGCGGCACGCGCAAGGGTTCCGGAACCTTCTATACCAAGCCGCAGCTCGCCATCCCCACGGTGCACCGCACGCTGCGCCCGCTCGCGTTCGATCCGCCGACAGGCGCCGACGGCCTACCCGACACCGACGCTGCTCCGCACCGGTGGGTCCCGAAGAGGCCCGAAGAGATTCTCTCGCTCAAGGTGTGCGATCCGGCGTGTGGCTCGGGCTCGTTCCCGCTCGCGGCGCTGCGGTTCCTGACCGACGCTCTCTTCCAGTCCATCCTGCACCACCGGCGCCTCGAGGGCGATATAGGCCGCCCACTGCGCGACATCCTCGGACTGCCAGCGCCACACGCGGCGAACAACGGCGCCGAGCCGCTGCGCGAGGAGAAGCTGCCTTGTCGCCCCGAGGATGACCGCTTCGAGGAGCGCCTCAAGGCAGTCCTGCGCCGGCATGTCGTCGAGCGCTGCATCTACGGCGTCGATCTCGATCCGCTCGCAGCCGAACTCTGCCGACTCGCCCTCTGGATCGAGACGATGGACCGCGACCTGCCGTTCTCGTTCCTCGATCACAAGGTGCGCTGCGGCAACTCGCTCGTCGGCGCCTGGTTCGACCAGTTCCTGCACTACCCGGTCATGGCATGGGAGCGCGAAGGCGGCGACAAGAGCCACGCCAACGGCGTCCACTTCGCGAAGGAGGCATTCACGAAGGCGATCGCGACGCGGAAGTCGAAGGTGGTCAAGCCCGACCTCATTGCCTTCATCGACAGCGCCGACATGCTCTTCAAGCCCGATCTGGCCGCTGTGGCGACAGCCCACGACGAGGCCGAGCGTGCCCTGCGCGCGCTGCACGAGTTGCCGGTCCATGAAACGGCCGAACGCTCGCGCCGCTTTCGGGCGCTCCGCGAGACGCAAGCGTTCACGCGCCTCAAGGACGCATTGGACCTCTGGTGCGCGATCTGGTTCTGGCCGGGTGATCGAATCGACGACTGTCCGCTCCCGACCGAGTTCGCCGCGCCGACCGAAGACGCGCGCACCATCGCGCGCGAGCTCGCCGGATCACTGCGGTTCTTCCACTGGGAACTCGAATTCCCTGACGTGTTCCGCGCCGGATGTGGCGGCTTCGACGCCGTCGTCGGAAACCCGCCATGGGAGAACCTCCAGCCGAATTCGGAAGAGTACTTCTCGAACGTCAATCCGCTGTTCCGGTCGTTCATTCGAGTGGACAAGCTGCGATGGCAGTCGTCACTGTTCGCTAAGTCGGAGGATCAGGAGCGCAGGTGGCTTCTGTACCAAGCATCGTTCAAGGACTTTTCCAACTGGGTGCGGTCTGTCGGCCATCCCTTCGGCAATCGCATCGCGGTCGACTCGAACGGCCACTCGACTCACGACGTCAACCTCGGTGACCGTGGTCGAAGTTCCTTCGCCTCATCCAATGCTCGTCATGAGCTCTGGAAGCAGCAGCGCGAGCGAGCCATCGGCTACGCGGACTCCGAGCACCCATTCGAGTACCAAGTCGGCCGCATCTTCACGTACAAGCTATTCCTCGAGCACTCACGATCGCTCCTCCGCGAGCATGGGCGCTTGGGTCTGATCGTCCCATCAGGGCTCTACAGCGATGCTTGGTCTCAACCACTCCGAGATCTCCTGCTCGCTCGCTGTCGCTGGGAGTGGCTCTTCGGGTTTGAGAATCGAGACAAGGTCTTCGACATCGATAGCCGCTTCAAGTTCAACCCCGTCATCATCGCCAAGGGCGGAGAGACGTCCGCGATCCGCACGGCATTCATGCGACGCGACATAAACGATTGGGAGGTAGCCGAGTCGCTTGCGGTCCTGTATCCGAAAAGCAGGATCGAGGCCTTCAGCCCTGCGACGCGAACACTGCTCGAGATCCGTGAAGCTCGCGACCTGCAACTCGTGGAGCGCATTTATTCATCTTGCATGCATCTTGGCAACCGCTCGGGCGACGGTTGGGCCATCGAGATGCACCTCGAGTACATGATGAACACCGATGCCAAGCTGTTCCCTCCCACTGATCGGTGGGAGCGCGACGGATTCGTTCCCGACGAGTACAGTCGATGGGTTAGGGGTGGCTGGCGAGACCGAACCCGTGATTGCCCGGTCCCTCCCGGATCGCATCGAGCAGATGGGCCGCCGGGCGTGATACTCTCGCGCGACGGACTTCGGTGGATCGAGGAACGGGCGATAGAGCGGGAGACGGTAGTCGAGACGGATGCGGACGGGCAGGAGATCGAGGTCACGTACCCATCGATTGCGCTGCCTGTCTACACCGGGGCGCTGTTCTGGCTGAACGATTGGGCCTATTCCGGCGACACCAATCGAGCCTCCGAGTCGCGGGAGCTGACGCCCAGGTACCTGCTGCCCGTGAAGCTCCGTCGCCTAAGAGGCGCTGGAGCATCGCGGATTGTCTTCCGTGACATCTCGAACGCGACCAATGAGCGTTCGTTCGTGGCGGCCTTGATCCCAGACTCGCCTTGTGGCAACAAAGCACCGGTCATGCTGGTCGGTGCTGGGGGAGTTGGCGGCAGACTCGATCTGATTACCCAGGTGACGTCGCTCGTGTTTGATTGGGCGACGCGGGTTCGGATGGCAGCGACCCAGTTGAATTTCCACATCGTGCAGGCGCTGCCAGTGTTGTCACCCGGGCGGATTTCGGCGAGAGGGCTGGTGCTGGCGGCGAGGCTGAATCTGACCGGCGCGAGGATGAGCCCAGAGCTACTTCTTCACGAGGACCGCGGACTCCATCCGGGTCAGTTCGCGTATTCGGCGCATGAGCGAGTTCGGATACGTTCAATCCTCGATGCAGTCGTGGCACAGGAGTTCGGACTTGCCCTGTCGGATCTCGAGTTCGTCCTGCGCGGCTGTGACCAACCGCTGGGCGCGCGGGGTGGTGGTGATCCCAAGGGCTTCTGGCGCGTTGACAAGGACAAGCACCCCGAGCACCGCCACACCGTCCTCACGCTCATCGCATTCCACGACTTGATGAACCACATCGATGCCTGCGGGGGTGACCGCGACAAGGGCATCGAGTCCTTCCTCAACCAGAACGACGGCGAGGGCTGGATGCTTCCCGAGACGCTCCGCCTCGCCGAATACGGCCTCGGCCACGACGAACGCGCGAAAGAGCACCAGCCCGTCCGCTCCTACTTCGGCCCGCGCTTCTACGACTGGCAACTCGCCCAGACCGCAGAGGAATCCTGGCGAGAGTGCCACCTTCACGCTCGCAATCTCCTCGGCGAGGAGGGCTATCAGCGGTTGCTGTCCGAGATCAGCGGCGACGATTCCGAGCATGTTCGTTCGGATGCGACCGCAGCAACCGCCCGCTCTGCACGGCGGGTGCCGGACGAGGATGGCGATGCGCCGTTGTTCCAGATGAAGGAGTCGTAGGCCATGGTCTCAAAGCAGTCACGACGCGATCCGTACCGGCGATCCGGTTGGCACAAGCTGACCATGCTCGACATGATTCTCGCCTACCGAAAGGCGAAGGTCGACTGCTTCTACGAGCAGTCACTGTGCGTTGCCGAACAGTTCGCAGAGTACGAGCAGGACATTGAGGACCGCCTCGTAGGCTTGCTTGATCGGTTGCGAGAGCAGGGCGCTGCCAAGGTGCTCGACGAGGTAAGGCTGGACGAGACGCTTGTAGTCCTGCCAAAGAAGCTCAAGTTGGAACCTGAGAACCCTGATCGCGTTCCTCCGCACCCCGCTGTGTTCTCAGATCGGCGCCGCGCTGCGGACGCCGCCTTTCAGAGCTCGAAAGTGACCGCAGAACTCCGGGTCAGCGGCGAGTTCCCGATCGAGGTGTACATCATCTCGGCACTCTGGACCAATCTCGTCGGACATCGCTTCGATGCTTGCCTGGGCGACGATGTCTATGGGGCGAGACTCCGCCGCTTCGGCGATGACGGTGCGCCGAACAATCGCCCGTACCACCTGTGGGCGACCGGCAGCTTCCCGCCGTACTTTCTCGCATACGCGAAGTGGCGAGAACGAGGACTGCGAGCATGCCGCCGAGCGATCGAGGATGGTCAACGAATCATCGCCGTCAATCTCGATATCCGCCGCTACTACCACTCGATCGATCCGTCATTCATCACCAAGGACAGATTTCATAGGCAGATCGGGCTAGTGGATACCAAAGAGCCGCTCCTCGTCGACGCCAACGGCGCTTTGAACTCGTTCGAGCGCAGGTTCACACAGGAATGGGTCAGCTTCCTTTCCCGCTGGAGTGAGTGCGCCAGCATGTGGATACGCTCCGCCGGGGGCAATGTGGAGCAGGGCGGCCTTCCGCTGGCGCTGACCGCGGCGCGCGTGATGGCGAATGTCCTCCTCGCCCCTTGGGACCGGCAGATTCGAACGCGCCTGTCTCCGCTGTTCTACGGGCGTTATGTGGATGACATGCAGCTCGTGCTGGCAGACCCCGGCGATCGGACGACGGCGACTGAGGTGCTCAGGTTCATCGGGGAGAGACTTGGGATGGAGCCGGTGACGCTGAGCGAAGGGACGGACGACAGCTTTCGAATTGATCTGGGTCAGCTTGGAGGTCAGTCCGACCTGCGCATCCAGCCAAACAAAGTGAGGGCCTTCGTTCTCGAGGGCAATGCCGGGCGGGACCTGATCGATGTCATCGAGCGAGAAGTCGGCGAGCTGTCGAGCGAGCGACGACTGCTGCCAGATCCCGACCAACTGACGCACTCCATTGCCGCACGGGTCTTGAGTGCCAGTACAGATCCGGCGACGACGCCGGATCGCCTCGGCCGCTCAGATGGACCGTCGATTCGGCGCTTCGGATGGTCAGTCCAGCTAGCACAAGCGCGCACACTGGCCGACGACCTCCCCGCGCCCGAGTGGAGCCGGATTCGCGACGCGATGTTCGAGTTCGCGGGCAGCCACATCTTGCGCGCGGACCGCTTCTTCGACCACTGGGATCAAGTCCCTCGGTTGCTTGAAATCGCGGTCATGTGCGGAGATTGGGCGGCGGCTCTTCAGGTTGTCAGGCTCACATTGGAGTGTCTTGAGACCATTGAGAGTCGAGCGACGGCTGTCGATCTGAATGGTCAACAAGCGAGCCAAGCCGATGCAAACGGCTCGCTCGAAGGCGCGTGGACACGGCTCCGTGAGCATGTGACGCGCAAGCTGCGAGAGGCGGTCATTCGCTGGGCCGCAATCGGAGGTCGGCCGTCCGGTGCCGAGGACCGTGGCGAGTTGAGTCATGAGCGACAGAGGCTCCTGCAGGAGGTTGGCATCGATGCCGAGTCGCTGCAGGCCTCGTGCCAACGGCTCTGCCGACACGACCTCGGCGGCCCTCCAGCGCGACTCGACACCGAACAGGCAGGAGTGGAGGCTTGGGTAGACGGGGGTGAGTCCATTTCGCGCATCTTGGAGGCGATCAATCACGCGGACAGTCGAATCATCCCGGACATACGGGAATTCCTCCGGCTCGTCGTTAAGCACTCCCCCGGGTCTGAGTCGCTGGCCCCGCTGACACCTCAGCCCGCCGATCTGCGCCCGTTCCTGTTTCCAACACGGCCCTTTCGCTTCGACGAATTCCCAGCTATCGATCCCCGCTGTATCCAGGACATCTCAAGATGGCGCCGCTACGCACGCGCCTTTCGTGGGGTTTGGGTGGGTGAGTCTGCCGCGTCACCGGAGGAGCAGGGTGCCGCGCCTCCCAATACGGCCGGCTCCGGCGGCGAAGGCGCCTCTCATGCTGAGGGCGACCGGCCAGAGTGGATTCGGGTCGGCATCAAGCAAGCTCCTCGAGCAGTGCGAATCGCGCTGGCGAACCTCCGGACAGAGGACACCGCATGGGCTGCGTCAGCCGCAGGGACCCCCATGCTCACGCTCGCACGGTATCAGCAGCTCGCCGAGCTGGTGAACGACATCCTTCGCAAGCGACCCCGGCCCGACTACCTCATCCTCCCGGAGCTCTCGCTTCCGGAGGCATGGTGCTCGAGCCTGACTCGGCGGCTCAGCGATTCCGGCGTCAATCTGATCGCCGGGCTGGAGTATCGGCACTATCCGTCATCGGAAGTCCGATCGCACGCCCTCCTGCACCTTCTTGACGATCGACTTGGTTTCACCGCACCTCTTCGGATCGACCAGCCGAAAGCCGGACCCGCGGTAGGCGAGGAGTTTGAGCTGCTCCGAGTCCACGGCAGAACTTGGCGAGTTCCCAATCGGTCCGAGTGGTGCCGAGTCTACGAGCACCATGGGATTGTGTTCGGCGTCCTTGTCTGTTCCGAGCTCCAGGACATCCATCGTCGGGCGATACTCCGCGGGTGGGTCGATGCATTGGCGGTTCCCTCCTGGAACAGGGACCTTGGAACCTTCTCCGCACTCGTTGAGTCGGCAGCGCTCGATGTTCACGCCTTCGTGGCGTATGTCAACAATCGCAGCTACGGTGATTCGCGGGTTCGCTCGCCGGCGAGAGAGGACCACCTTCGCGATCTGGCAAGGATCAGGGGCGGTCTGCACGATGGGTTTGTCATGGTCGAAGTCGATCCAGGTCCGCTTCGTGAGTTTCAGTCTCGCGCAAGGTCTTGGCCGCAGCCGAGTGACCACTTCAAGCCGGTTCCGTCGGGATTTGTTTGCCACCCTCGGCGGAGGTGGAGCTACTTGGGGACAGACTGAGGCTCGCCATTGCACGGGATCTCCGAAACTGGTATGAAATAGCCAGTTTTGGAGATCGTGCACAGTGACCCCCGAGCGATTCCTCTCTCTGCACCGCGTGTTCACCCGCCATGAATTGATCGACTCGGATCCCAAGCGTGCCGTGGCGACCGTTGAACGGACGCTCACTCGATGGCGAGCCGAAGGAAGGATCGAGCCGGTCAAGCGGGGGCTCTATGTCCGCCTCGACGGCGCGGGCGATCTCCTTCCAGACTTCGCGCTGATCGCAGCTCGCCTTGCGCCGGACGCGGCGGCGGCATACCACACGGCACTTGAGGTGTTCGGGTGCGCCCAGAGCGCCTTCGAACGCTTCAGTTGCGTCACATGGTCGCGAGTAAAGGCGGTCGCATTTCGCGGCCGTCGAATCGTTCCTGTTCGGCCGCGAGCTGCGCTTCGAACGGACGGCGGCGAGCCGTGGATCGAACGGCGCGAACACGACGGACTCGTCCTGCGGGTCACGAGCATCGAGCGCACGATTGTCGATGTGCTTGATCGTCCCGACATCTCCGGTGGCATCGAAGAGGTCTGGAGATCCCTGCGCAGCGTGCCGGCCATCGATCCGGTTGCCCTGCTCGCGTATGTCCATCGCCTCGGCAGCGCACGAGTCGCGGCTCGCGTGGGTTACTACCTCGACTCGCGACGCGAGGAGCTCGCCGTGCCGGAGTCGACACTCCGAAGCCTGCGCGAGATGGCACCGCTCCAGCCGGTGTTCATGGAGCGCCGCCTCGGTGGCGAGTGCGAGCCTCGGTGGCGAGTGATCGTGCCCCGCGAGCTCACCGAGCCGAGCAGGGGGCTCAACAATTGATCCTCCGTGCGGACATCGAGCGAGTGGCCCGGCAGGCGGGCTTTCGACCGTTGATAGTGGAGAAGGTGATGCGCCTTGTTCGCATCCTCGAGCGATTGAACAGCCATCCGACGACAGCGAATCAGTGGCTGCTCAAGGGTGGGACGGCGTTGAACCTGCTGCACCTCGATGTGCCGCGGATGTCAGTGGACATCGACCTGAACTTCATCGGAGCCCCCGATCGCGAAGCAGTGGCGGCCATGCGCCCAGCATTCGAGGGGGCGCTGGCAGCGGTCTGCCAGCGAGAAGGCAGCGAGATCGCCCGCGCTCCAGCGGAACACGCCGGCGGGAAGTTTCGCCTGCGATATGCCAGCGTGCTCGGTGGACTGCAAAACCTGGAGATCGATGTCAACTATGTGGCGCGCGTGCCCGTGCTCGGAACCGAGACGCGCCCGACACGGTTTCCCCCCGAACATCCCGTCCCAGTGGCGACGCTGAGTCTGAAGGAACTGGCGGCTGGTAAGTTCACTGCCCTCCTGCATCGCACGGTCCCCCGCGATGCATTCGACGCGGCAGGACTGCTCGACCAAGCACCTCATCTGCTTGAGGATTCGGAATTCCGCTTGGCGTTCGTCTGCTTCATGGCGGGTGCACGCCGTGATCCACGCGGCATGAAGCCCCGGGACTCGGTTCCCACCAGGCTGGCACTCGAACAGCAACTCGTGCCCGTATTGCAGGATCACGGCGGGGAGACCATCGACTCCAGTGCCCTTCATGCGAGGCTCGCCGCATCCCTCGACGGCGTGTCTGCCCGACTGCTGAACTGGACCACGGCGGAGCGCGAGTTCCTCGACCTTCTCCATGACCAAGGGCGGATCGACGCGGCGCTGCTTCACCCCGATCCGGAGATGCAGTCTCGCATCGCGTTGCAGCCGATGCTTCAGTGGAAAGCACAGAATGTTCGCCAGCATCGGTCGAAAGGCTCCTGAGTCATGGCTCTCAACCCCATCACCTACACCGAGAAGATCGTCGCCAGCTTCCTCAAGTATCAGGTGACGGCGTATCCCTTCGCCGACGAGCGCCTGCACGCGCAGATGCGGGCGCTGCTCTCGCTCGAGGCGACGCGCCAGACGCCGCTGCTCAAGGGGCCTTACATTTCGCTCTCGCGCCCGTTCCGACAGGGTGCGTCGGTTGACTCACTCGTCGCCGACGGCGTGCTCCACCCGCACCTGAAGCAACTCATCCCGTTCGCGCATGTCTACGGCCACCAGGAGCAGGCGCTGCGGGCGATCCACGACGGGCGCACTACGCTCGTGTCGAGCGGCACCGGCTCGGGAAAGACCGAGTGCTTCCTTTACCCGGTGATCAGCCGTTGCCTGCGCCTGCGCGATGAGCGCGCCGCGACGGGCATCTGCGCTGTCGTGGTCTATCCGATGAATGCGCTCGCCGAGGATCAGCTTGGCCGACTTCGCGGCCTTCTGGCGGGAACCGGCATTCCCTTCGGCATGTATGTCGGCAGCACGCCGCAGCACGAGCGGGATGTAGTCGGCGTGCGGCTGCCAGCGAACGCGTCCCGTGCCGACTACGAGGCGCGCCTCGAGGAAGTGCAGCGCGAAGGGCGCGGCGTAGCGGTGCATCCGCCGGAGGAAGTCTGCTCGCGCGAGGTGATGCGCACCGCGGGTCGTCAACCCCGGATCCTGCTCACCAACATCAAGCAGCTGGAGTTGCTGCTGACGCGCCAGCTCGATGTCGAGCTCTTCGCCGATGCGCGGCTCGACTTCCTCGTCTTCGACGAAGCCCACACGTTCAGCGGGGCACAGGGCGCCGAGACCGCCTGCCTCATCCGCCGCCTGCGCCAGTTCTGCGGGCGCAGCGAGCGGGACACGGTGTGCGTGGCCACTTCCGCGACGATCGTCGATGAGCGCGATCCGGACGCGGCGCGGAAGTTCGCGTCGCGATTCTTCGGCGTTCCGGAGGACCGGGTCGAGACGGTGAACGAGGCGTACGAGGCGCAGGTGTGGAAACCAACACGGACCGTTCCGCCAGCCCCAGCGGAAGGCGCCGCACGCGCGCTCGAGCGCTGCCTCGATGCGGTGGATGCCTCCGATCCGGAGGACGCTGTCCGCGCGGCCTACCGGGCGCTCGCTGGCGCCGGCTTGCCTGCTGGGGAGTGGAGCGAGTTGTTGCACGAGGCGATGTCGGGCAACGAGCTGGTGTACAGGGTGAACGAAGCGCTGGCGACGCCACGCCCGCTCGCCGAACTGCTCGACGAGATCGCGAAGCGAGTTGGGCGAACGGTCACCGAGGAGGAGTTGCTCGCGTGGCTGACCCTTGGTGCCGCTGCGCGCCGCGACGGCCGACCTTTGCTGCGTCCGGTGGTGCACGGCTTCGTTCGCGGCATTGCAGGCGCGGTGGTCACCTTTCCGGAGGACCACGAAGGCCCGAAGCTCTGGCTCGCCGCCGAAGACGAGATCGAGGCCACGGGCGACGATGGCTCGCGCCTGCGCTTGCCGCTCACCACCTGCACGACCTGCGGGCAGCACTACTTCGTCGCGTGGTTGAAGGACTTCGAGTTCGCGGGGCGCGCACCTTCTGGTGGCACGGCTCAGGGCTCGACGATGTTCTGGGAGCCGCTGGATGAATCGAGCGGTGGCAAGCGAGTGGTTCTCGTCGATGCACTGGTCGGTGCCGAGGACGACGACGATGGGCCGCCTGCCGACCGAACGGCTGTACTGCACTTCTGCCGCCACTGCGGCGCAGCGCACCCGGTGGCATTCGCGCGGTGCTTTGGCTGCGGCATGAGCGGCGAGCCTGTCGCGCTGCACGCGATCCGACAGAAGAAGGAGAACCCCGGCTTCCTCACGAGCTGCCTCGCATGCAAGGCGAGCGGGCGCCGATGGGGCAACGGCTACCGGGAGCCCGCACGACCCGTGCGCGCGACGACTGTCGCCGACGTTCACGTGCTCGGGCAGGACATGGTCCACCACGCGGAACGACCGCGGCTCTTGATCTTCGCGGACAACCGGCAGGAGGCGGCGTTCCAGGCCGGGTGGATGAAGGACCACTCGCGCCGGTTCCGCCTCCGCGCGCTGATGGCCGAGGGGCTCGCGGCCGGAGGCGTGTCCATCGGCGACCTCACGCATGCGCTTGACGATCGCTTTGAAGCGGACGACGCGCTGTCGAAGGCGCTCGCGCCCGAGGTCTGGCGGGTCGCGCGCAAGGAAGGCACTGGCCAACGCCACCGGCAGGAGCGCCGCAAGTTCCTCCGCATGCAGATCGTTCGCGAGCTGGTGCTCTCGCCCCGGCAGGTGATCGGCCTCGAGCCATGGGGTCGCTTGCGCGTCGACTACATCGGACTTGCATCAACGGCGCCGCTCATTCAACGCTATGCCGACGCGCTCGGCGTTCCCGCGGACGACCTGCGCGATGGCATCGCGACGCTGCTCGACTACCTCCGGCGCAGTCGCGTGCTTTTCGATCCCGACACGCGGACGTTCTCGAAGTACTGGGGCGACGGCGACCTCGAGATCATGCAGGGCTATCTGCCGCAGTATGGTTCACCCGTCGGCACCAAACTGAGTGGCGAGATCGAGGAAGGCCCGTGTCAGACGCGGCGCTGGATCGGCTCCGGTGGCGAGACGAACTTTCAAAACATGGTCCGCAAGTGGGGACTCGACGCAGAGCACGTCAACGACTTCCTTGCCGAGCTCTTCGAGTTCCTCAAGGCAGACGCCGTCAAGATCCTCGTCCCCGCGCCGCTCACCGGCTGGCACGGCAACCGCCTTCCGGGCTCTTCCGGCCTCTATCAGGTCAATGCCGATCGAATGTCGCTTCTCTCGCACCGGGGTGCGTGGCGCTGCCGTCGCTGTCGGCGGCTGGTGGCGCGCCGAACTCCGCATCTCGCCTGTCCGGGCTATCGGTGCGAAGGCACGCTCGAGTTCATCCGCGAGCAGCGCGACAACTACGACCTTCAGCTCCTCGACGAGGGCTACTCGATGATCCGGCCGGAAGAGCACACGGCGATGGTGCCGCACGAGGACCGGGAGCGGATCGAGCGCCAGTTCAAGAACCCCGACTCGGATGCGGTGAACTGCCTGGTCTGCACGCCGACCCTCGAGCTCGGTGTGGACATCGGCGCGCTCGACGCCGTGCTCATGCGCAACGTTCCGCCGCTGCCGGCCAACTACTGGCAGCGTGCTGGGCGCGCAGGGCGACGGCACCGCATGGCTGTCGACATCACCTATTGCCAAGCATCGAGCCACGACCACGCGTACTACCACGATCCGCTCAAGATGCTCGCAGGCCGGGTTGATCCGCCGGCCTTCAACCTTCGCAATGAGGTGATGGTGGCCAAGCACGTGCATGCGACCGTGCTCACGCGCCTCGGCCAGCTCGCGCGGGGATCGACGCTGCCCGAATCAGAGCGGACCTGCATCGCCCAGGTGGTCAAGGAGACCTTCCCCACGACGATCACGTCGTATCTGTTCGATGAGACCGGATCGGTGCGCGCGGGCAGCTTCGAGGCTGCATCGTTCCGTGCGGTCAGTGGCGAGCGTGAAGCGGATCTCGTCGACAATGCCATGCACGCATTTCAGCAAGGTTGGCCGGCAGACGACACAGCAGTGGTCGAGCGAGCAGCGATCGAGCAGCATGTTCGCCAGATGCCGGGCGAGCTCGAGAAGGTCGTGACCCGTCTGCGACGGCGCCTGCTCTGGGCGATGGAGCAGATCAGGCGGCTCAATCGCATCCGGGAGACGCAGGGCGATCTCAACCCAGAGGAGGACTCGCAGTTCCGGCGATGCGACCGGATGATCAAGAAAATGAAGGGGACCACTCGCCGCCGTCGGCAAGACCCCGAGGGATACGAGGACGTCTACACCTTCGGCGTTCTTGCTCGAGAAGGCTTTCTCCCCGGCTACGGCCTTGAGTCAGGCCAGGTGGTTGGCTTCGCAGAAATTCCGTTCTGGATCGAAGGTCCGCGAGACTTCGTGCTGCCGCGACCGCCGTCAATGGCGATCCGCGAGTACGTGCCGGGCAATCTCATCTACGCCAACGGGAACAAGTTCGTCGCGCGGCAGTTCCGCCTCGAAGCCGACGAGCGCACGATTGACCTGCCGCACTTCGAGGTGTCGAGCGAGCGCGAGGCGGTGAAGGAGACCAACCTCGCCGCCGCCACGTCGAGTGTCGCGTCGATCGTTCTGCCAGCAGTGGCCATTTCCGATGTCGACCTGACGCACTCCTCCCATATCTCGGACGAGGAGGAGTACCGCTTCCAAATGGGGGTGTCGGTCTATGGGCGGGAGAAGGGACTGCACAACGGCGGCGCGGCATTCAAATGGGGCGAGCGAGCACTACACCTGCGGCGGGGCGTGCATCTGACGCTCGTGAACGTCGGCGCCAATCAGGCGATCCGCCAGCACGACCGCTATGGCTATCCCGTCTGCACGGTCTGCGGGCAGAGCGTCTCTCCGTTGTCGTCGGATCGCCAGCGCCAACACTTCGCCGACGACCACAAGCAGCGGTGCGGCCGTGACGTCCAGCTCATCGGCTTTTTCACGGAGACCGTCGCCGATGCGATCTCCCTCCCAGCATGCCTGTCGCGCGAGGAGGCGTACAGCGTGCTCGAAGCGCTGCGGCTCGCTGCGGCGGAGCGACTGGACATGATCCTCGACGACCTCCAGATCCTCGTGGTTGGCCATGTCGATCGCGATGAGGTGGACGGGCTCCTGTGGGATCCGATGCCCGGCGGATCGGGACTGCCTGCTCGCATTGTCGAGATGTTCCCTCAGATCGTCGCGACTGCTCTCGATCTCGTCGAGCACTGCCCGGCCGCATGCGACCGCTCGTGCATCGACTGTCTTCAGACCTACCGGAACTCGTTCTACCACGCGCACCTTGATCGGAATGTCGCAGCCGAGCGCCTGCGCGCGTGGGGAGATCGGGTGACGGTGACGCACGAGATTCCGCCGCGCCTGCCGAGTCCCTCGGAGAGTGGTGGTGAAGCGTTGCCGGTCAATCAGGCGGAGCGGTTGCTGAAGGAATTGCTCCTCGCGGCCGGCTTCTCCGACGGCGTGCGGGGCGAGCAGCTTCGGCTCGACCGTGTGCTGGGAAGCACGACACCCGACATCATCTATCGCGCCGCCGATCACGAGGCGGGTGAGGGAGTGTGCGTGTACCTCGACGGGCTCTCGGGGCACCTGCACGGGCATGCGGCGACGGCGGCTCGCGATCGAGAGATCCGATCCTGGCTCCGCAACAACGGCTTCGAAGTGATCGAGATCGCCGCCTCGGATCTCTACGACAGCGCGAAGATGCAGCAGCACTTCCGCCGGCTCGCCGGCTACCTCAACGAGTCGGAGCTTCGATCGAGACTTCGCGACCAGCGCGGCTGGTTCGACGCGGGTCACGCGGCCATGGAAGCGCCGCCCTCGCTGCCGTTCCGCCGGGTCACCCCACAGGAAGGCGATCGGTACCGCACCTGCGTACCCCTTCTCTCGCTCGCGGCGGCGGCTGGCGCGTTCGGCGAGTCGCAGGATGTCGAGTACGACGACTGGGTCGAGCCGAACGGTGATCGGAAGCTCGCCGCGGGGATGTTCGTCGCTCAGATCGTCGGGCGATCGATGGAGACGAGGATCCCAGACGGTGCCTACGGACTCTTCCGCTTCCGGCCCGAGGGCTCCCGCAACGGCCGGATCGTTCTTGCCCAGCACCACGGCATCAGCGACCCGGAGCACGGTGGCCGCTACACGGTCAAGCGGTATCGCAGTGAAAAGGTCGCCACAGAGGACGGTTCGTGGCGCCACGTTCAGGTCATCCTCGAACCGTTCAACCGCGACTTCGAGCCGATTGTGCTCGAGGTGGACGACGAGCAAGACGTCGCCGTCATCGCCGAGTTGATCGAGGTACTCGGTGGGTAGGAGGCCGAGATGAGCGAGCCGCATCGATCGTCCGCAGGCGCAGCGTTCGCGCGAGCGCTCGAGACCGACCCCGCGACCCGAGCCGCTTGGGAGCGGGCGAGTGCCCGCCTCCGCGTCGTCGCAGAGATCTGGGCTCGAATCCGCACCGCGTCCGCAGATGAACGGGAGCACGCCGCCCGCGAGTTCGCCGAGGCGATGCAGGAAGCTCTCCGCACATCTGGCGATGACCTCGGCGCCGCGGGCTTCGAGCCTCCGCGATCGATCGAGGAGTGGGAACACCTGGCTCGCATCGTCGAGATGCCCTTCAAGACGATTCGCGCCGGCAACTTCACCTACGCCGATGTCCACGCGGTTGCGATGGCGTGGATCGATCGGCAGAAGATGAAGGCGCGGCTGACCCACCACGCCGGAACGGAAGGTGCAGCAACGCAGGTGTCGCCGTCACGAACGAACTCCAGCAGTGGCGCCGTGATTGAGGAGAGTGCGCCGCCAGCATTGACGCCGACCGAACTGCGCGTGTTGCGCGCGCTCGCCACGTTCGACGCATCGGAGCTTGCCTCTGCCGCGCGAGTCGAGAGCGCGATCGATCCGAGCGAGCGCGTGTCCGAGCGATCAATCGTCACCATCCTTCGGCGATTGATCGAGCTTGGGCTCGCCGAGCGACCACAAGGTGAGCGAAGCGGTGTGCGGCTCACCATCGCCGGCCGTCGACTCGCTCGCCGCATTGCGGAGTGACCGCTGACGAAGCTCGTGAGGCGGCCTTGCACTGCTGCGGATGATTGCCTCTTGATTGCACCTTGGCTTCCGCTTGGGTTCCGGACCGTGCCCGATGGTTCGTTCCATGCACGGAACGCACTACCCATCGGAACCGGTGCCGCTCAATGTCGCCGCACGCTGCCTGCGCGTGCCGGCGCGCTTGCTGCGAGAACAGATTGACGCCGGACGCCTTCCCGCGCTTCGCGCGGGCCGCGTCGTGCTCGTCGATGTCTACACCATTGCCAGGATCCTCCTCGCGCGAGCGCGACAGGAACAGCGCGAGAGCGACGGCACGAGTGGGGGTGCGGCGTGACCGGGCACTCCGAGCAGGATGTTGCACTCGTCCCCGCGCTACTCACCTATCGCCAGGCCGCGAAGGTGCTCGGTGTCACCGAGCGCACCATCTGGTCGCTCGTCAATCGCGGCGCGCTGCCCGTCGTCCGCTTCGGTCGCAGCGTGCGGATCGACCCGGCTGATCTCTGCTTCTTCATCGAGCGATCAAAGCAGGGAGGCGCCGCGTGAGCACGCTTCCCTCCGAGGCCCTCGATCGCGTGCTGAATGGTCTCCGCGCTCACGGCCTCACGCCGAAGCGCAGTGGCAGCGGCTGGTCCTGCCGATGCCCGGCGCACGAGGACCGCTCGCCGTCCCTCTCGATCGGAGCTGGCGTCGATGGTCGCGCGCTCATCACCTGTCATGCTGGGTGCACGACGGACTCCGTCGTCGCCGCCATCGGGCTGACCATGCGCGACCTGATGCCGGCCAGTGCCGGGCCAATGTTCGCGCGTCACCCCGATCGCGCTCAAGCGACCGGCCCCGCGCCGACGATCACCCGCGCACCAGCGAGCAATGCGGAGCCCGCTCGCGCGCCATCGCCCGACGCGCTCATCGCCACTTTCGAACGCAAGATCGGACCCGCGTGCGATCGCTGGACCTACCACGACTCGCGCGGTGGCCCGGTCGGCGTGATTGTGCGCTGGGACAGGCCCCCAGCGCCCGGCGCTCGGCCCGGCGCCAAGCCCTCGAAGACCATCCTTCCCTTCTCGCTGATCGACGGGCAGTGGGTCAACAGGGCCATGCCCGCGCCGCGGCCGCTATGGAATCTGCCCGAGCTTCTCGCGCTGCCAGCGGACACATGGGTCTATGTCTGCGAGGGCGAGAAGGCCGCGCATGCGGCGAGAGCGATCGGCTTCATGGCCACCTGCTCCGCGGGCGGTTCGGGAGCGCCCACGCAAACTGATTGGTCGCCGCTCCGCGACAAGTTCGTGGTCGTCCTTCCCGACAACGACGAGCCCGGCGAGGAGTACGCCGACGCGGTGACCGCGCTCTGCCGTGCTGCGGGTGCCAAGCAAGTCCGAGTGCTCCGCCTCTGCGAACACTGGCCGCAGCTTCCCGAGGCGGGCGACATCGTCGATGTGCTCGAGCTCGACGGCGGTGACGCAGAGAGCGTGCATGAGCGGATCGACGGGCTGGCGGAGGCCGCTGAGCCCGAGCCCTCGGAGAAACGCGGTGGGTCGAGCATTCCACCGTACCGACCATTCCCCGTCGACGCGCTGCCCGATCCGCTGCGAGCCTTCGTCGCCGAGGGCGCTGCCGCCATCGGCTGCGACGCGTCGTTCATCGCGCTACCGCTCTTCTCCGCGCTCGCCGGCGCCGTCGGCAACACTCGACGCATCCAGTTGAAGCGCGGCTGGTCGGAACCGGCAGTGATCTGGACCGCGATCATCGGCGAAAGCGGCACGCAGAAGTCGCCGGCGTTCCGCTACTCGCTGAGGCCCGCGCACGCGCGACAGCATCGGCAGATGAAGGAACATCGGGACGCGGTCGAGCGATGGGAAGGAGAGATGAAGCTCCACGAGATCGCGCTCGCCAAGTGGAAGAAGGAAGCCACGAACACGAAGCGGCGCAGGACCGAGGCTGACGCGGGCGTCGAAGCGGACAGGCATCTCGGCGCCGCGGAGCAGCTCGTCCCGGAGTCCTGCCCCTCACTGCCACGCGCCGCGGAGACTCTCGCCGCGCAGCATCCCGTCGCGCAGCCTCCCGCCTCACCCGAGCGGCCGATCTGTCCGCGCACCTGGATCGAGGATTGCACCACCGAGGCGCTCGCCACGCTCCTCCAGGAGAACCCGCGCGGCCTGCTCACTTGCCGAAGCGAGCTCTCCGGCTGGTTCAGCTTCGGTCAGTACAAGAACGGCGGCGGCGCCGACGATGTCGCCCGCTGGCTCCAGATGTTCGACGCCGATCCGCTGATCGTCGATCGCAAGACGAGCGGAACGACCTATGTGCCCAATGCAGCGGTCGCGCTCGCAGGCGGCGTTCAACCGGCGATCTTGCATCGGGCTCTCGGTGAACAGCACCGCCAGAACGGTCTGCTGGCGCGACTGCTGCTTGCGTATCCGCCGCGACGCGCCAAGCGCTGGAGCGAGGCGGAGGTTGATTCGTTCACTGAGAACGCAGTGACGCTTCTCTTCGACCGCCTCTACGAGCTTGAGGCGGATCGCACTGCCGAGGGTGACCCCGCGCCGCGCCACCTGCGACTCGACGCGCGGGCGAAGCAGGTGTGGGTCGACTTCGTGAACGAGCACGGCGAAGAGCAGCTCGCGCTGGTGGGCGACGAGGCGGCGGCATGGAGCAAGCTCGAGGGGTACGCGGCGCGGCTGGCTCTGATCGTGCACCTTGTCCGCGCGGCTGCGGAGGAGGCCGCGCTCGCTGACGCAGAGGTCGTCGACGCGGCGAGCATTGCCTCAGGCGTTCGGCTCTCGCGCTGGTTCGCGGTCGAAGCGCGGCGCGTCTACGCGATGCTCGCGGCGGATGAGGCGGAGCAGGAAGAGCAGCGCCTGGTCGACCTGCTCGCGCGACAGGGCAAGCCAGTCACGGCGCGCGACTGGCAGCGGATTCGATCGCTCGACACGGTGCGCGAGGCGCGGGCTGAGTTGGACCGCATGGCCGCAGCCGGAATCGGCGAATGGCACCGCGCGCCACCCGGGCCAAAGGGTGGCCAACCCACGGCGCGCTTCGCGCTGACCGGCTGGGCTGCCACTTCCGACGGAACTACGCCCACGGCCCAACACGGTGGCCCTGTCGCGGCGGGGGCGGCCCACATCGCGCCCACTTCCGCGAACGGCGCGACGGAGGCGACCGATTCCGCGGACTCGGTCGAGGTTCCGTCAGTTCCGTCAGTGTCGGACGCGGGGGCCACTGCCAGCGCCAACGCGACCTCCCCCAGCGCCGCAGCCGCCATTCCCGTCGGCACGACTTGAGGTTCCGGCCCGGAGTTGGCTGAGTGTGTCGGGGTGCACCGGCCAACCCGGCGCGACATGCAAGGAAGCGAGTGTGCGCCCCGAGGGCGCTACGGAGCGATCAGATTGGCAAGCATCACGACCCGATCGAATGGCAGCCGCTTCATTTCATTCAGAAGCGCGTCGGGTGCGTACCGGCACATCACGCTCGGCCAGGTGCCGAAGCGATACGCCGACGCGCTGAAGGTCAGGGTCGAGGACCTCGTGACCGCGACATTCGTGCGGCACGCGCCGAGTGACGAAACCGCGCGATGGCTCGCGGGCATCGACGATCGCCTTTATGACAAACTGGTCGCAGTCGAACTTGCGGCGCCGCGGCGCGGAACCACGCTCGAAGAACAGGTCAACCGCTACATCGCCGAGCGTGAGGATCAACGCAAGATCGGCAGCCTCAAGAAGCTGCGGCAGACGGGCATCAAGCTCTTCGCGTTCTTCGTCCGAAGACAGCGATCCGGAAGATCACGCCGGAGGATGCGACCGCGTGGCGGAGGTGGCTCAAGGAGCTCGACCTCTCCGAGGCGACGGTCCGCACGCACTGCGGCAATGTGAAGTCGATCGTGGCCGACGCCGTGCGCCGCGGCGCGGTCGACGCGAATCCGTTCGCCGCGCTCGCGTCGGGAGTCACGGCGAGCAACTATCGCCGCTACATCACGCCGGACGAGATCGCGCGCGTGATCGACGCCTGTCCCGACGACGAGTGGCGCTTGCTCTTCGGCCTCGCGCGATACGCGGGTCTTCGCGTGGCCAGCGAGTCGCACATTCTGACCTGGGCACATGTCGACTTCGATCGCGGGCGACTCACGGTCCGCAGCCCGAAGACCGAGCGCTGGGCCGGTCACGGTGAACGCGTGGTGCCGATCACGGCGCCTCTCATGGCGCTGCTGCAGGCGAGGTTCGAGTCATGCCCCGAAGGCGAGGAGCGGCTCATTGCCATGCGCGGCAAGGGAGCGTTGATTCGACCGGTGCGACGCATCTGCGCGCGGGCCGGAGTGGAACCGTGGCAGCGCCTCTGGCAGACGCTGCGCTCGAGCTGCGATAAGGAATGGGCGATGCGCTTCCCGCAGTTCGCGGTGAGCAAGTGGATCGGCCACAGCATCGAGGTGAGCGGTCGCCACTACGCCAACGCCGTCCCCGACGAGCTCTTCGACAAGGCGGTGGGGAGGGGTGCGTCGGCAGTTCAGCCAGCAGCCTGACTCCGTGAGTGGCGGACATACACTCCCCGGTGATCGTGTCGGCGCGGCCCATGAGTCGACGGCAGCGCAGCATCTATGACGAAGAAGCAAGGAAAGCGGAGTCTCAAGCGGATCCCGAAGTTCAGGAGTGAAGCCGCCGAGCGGCGCTTCTGGCAGTCGCATGACTCGGTCGCCTACCTCGACTGGGCCGGCGCCGGCCGCGCGCGATTCCCCAACCTTCAGCCCTCGACGGCGACGATCTCGCTGCGCTTGCCGCAGAGCATGATCGATGAGCTCAAGGTCCTGGCCAATCAGCGCGATGTTCCGTACCAGTCGCTGCTCAAGACCTTTCTCGCCGATCGACTTCGGCAGGAGCAGAAGCTTTCGCACCGCGCGACAGGATGAGGGTGTGGGCCACGGCGCTTCCCGCAGAGCTGTGGAGCGCCGGGGTTCCGTCACTGCGGCGAGTTGAGGGGCTTGGTCGACCGGTCAGGCACAAGTCGATCCGGAAGTTAAACATCCGAACTTCGGATGTTTCGCATCCACTTCCTGTCGCCAGTTGGTGGGCGCTCCGGCCCCGATCCTTGCAAATCTGGAGCGGCGCTCCAGAAGAGCGCGGTTGGTGGGAGGGGGTGCTCGCCGCCACCGTGCAGCAGAAGTCGCTCGTTCTAACAGTTATAGGGCTCGCTTCTGAAGCAAGACCTCATGTATGACTCTATTAGTGTGTGAAAAGAGTCGTATATGATACTGTATGCCGATGAACGCAATCGCCGCCGTCACGGGGGACCGCCTCGACCAACGACGACGAGACCTCGGAATGAGCCTCGTGGCGATCGCGCAGAGAAGCGGTGTCTCTCTGCCCACCGTGCGGCGCATCCTGCGCGGGCACCTCGCCGAAGCTTCGTTCGTCAATGTGGCGAAGGTCGCCGATGTGCTCGGCGCTCCTATCGGCCTCGCGGAGACGGACATCGACGAGTTCCGTCGGCGTCAGGCTCGATCGAAGGCTGAGCGAATCGCGCGCCTGGTGCAAGGGACGAGTGCGCTGGAGAGTCAGGCAGTGGATGCAGCCACCTACAACCGTATCGTCGAGCGATCGTTCCACGAGTTGCTCGCGGGACCGAAGCGAAGGCTCTGGTCCGATTGATGGTTGATGAGGAACCGATCCCCGGCGAAACGCCACTCGACGACCTCTCGGGTCTTCGCGTCCAGGGCATCACCACGAAGGCCGCTCTCAACGCGGTTGAAGCCGAGAACATCCGCAAGGCGATCGTGAAGTACCTGGCCTCAAGGCCGACGAGCCGTGCGGCACCCTTCGATGTCGCGTGGATGCTCAGGCTCCACCAAGAGATGTTCGGCGATGTCTGGACCTGGGCAGGGAATCGTCGCACGCACGAGACCAACATCGGTTCGCTCCCTCGCAACATCGAGGTCGAACTCCACGAGCTGCGGGCAGATCTCGCTGCGTGGCAGGAATCGAGCATGCCGCTCCTCGAACAGGCGGTCAGGCTTCACCATCGCGCCGTTCGCATTCATCCCTTCGCGAACGGCAACGGACGGTGGGCGCGAATGCTCGCGAACATCTGGCTCATGCGCCATGGCGCCGAGCCAGTCGAGTGGCCCGAGTCGACAATCGGCACCTCCAGCGTTGTTCGCGGCGAGTACCTCACCGCAGTGAAGCTCGCAGATACAGGGGACTACTCGAGGCTTCTGGCGCTGCACGAACGATTCTGGCGACCGTCAGCGTCGAAGGGCTGACGCTCGGCCGCAGCGTCGCGCGGAAGTCCGCCGGTTGCGGAAGATTGCGACCGCAGGGGACAGGTACCAATCTCACACTCTCACACGGGGTGGACCGATGAGAGCGACCCCGTCACCATCACCCTCACCGCGGGTTGTGCCAGCGTCGACCGTCGCGCGCAAGCATCGCGTCGGCCGTCTCCGGTCCCCAGCTTCCGGGCGCGTAATTGGCGTGAATCGAGCGGCGCAGCGGCTCACTCTCCGGACCGATGAACGGCATGACGGCGCGCCATGCGCCTTCAACTTCCATGCGATGTTTGTAGAGACTCTGATCGCCGCGCATGGCGTCGATGATGAGCGGGCCATATGCCTCGAGCGGTTCAACATTGAACTGCTCGCGATAATCCATGATGAGCTCCATCGGCGTCAGCTTGAAGCCCTGGCCGGGCTCCTTCCCTTCAAATCGAAGCCGGAATCGCTCGTGCGGTGCAATCTCGATGATCATGCGATTGGCCTCGGGCGGCGCCGGGATCACCTCGCGAAAGAGATTCGCGGCGGGCGGCTTGAACTGCACGACGATCTCCGTGCGCTTCGCCGCCATCTTCTTGCCCGTGCGGAGATAGAACGGCGTGCCGGCCCAGCGCCAGTTATCGAAGATCAGCTTGATGGCCGCGAAGGTCTCCGTCCGTGATTGCGGATCGACACCCTGCTCCAGGTGATAGGCGGGCTCGCCACCACCGGCGCCATACTGGCCAAGCGCACCGAACTCACCCAGTCGCTCTCTCGGCGGCATCTTGATCGCATCGACGACCTTCACCTTCTCTGCGCGGATGTGCTCGGCGCGGAAGAGCGTGGGTGGCTCCATCGCCACGAAGGTGAGGATCTGGAGCAGGTGCGACTGAATCATGTCGCGGATGGCACCGGTGCCGTCGTAGAAGCCGATGCGTTGTCCGACTCCGACCGTCTCCGCCGCCGTGATCTGGACATGATCGATGTAGCGCTGGTTCCACACCGGCTCGAAGATGGTGTTGGCGAAGCGCAGCGCAAGGAGACCCTGCACGACACCCTTGCCGAGATAGTGATCGATGCGATAGATCGCCTCCTCATCGAAGACTCGACCAAGCGCCCGATTGAGGCTCGCGGCGCTTTCGTCGTCGGAGCCGAAGGGCTTCTCGACCACGATGCGCTGCCAGGAGCGCGACGAGGGATCGACCGAACACCACCGCCGCCCCTCGGTCACGAGTCCCGCTTCATCGATACGGGAGACGATCGGCTCGTAGAGCTCGGGAGCCACGCTGAGATAGAAGAGGATGTTCCCGTGCGTGCCATGTTCGCGCGCGAGTTCATCGAGTTGGGCCGTGAGACCGGGATACACCTCCGGCTTCGTCGCATCTCCGGCGTGATAGAAGATCCGTCGCGCCAGCTCCGACCAGGCGTGCTCATCAAAGCCGCTCGCATGTTCGCGCACCCACGGCAGGAGTTCATCGCGCCACTCGTCATCGCGCTTGGGCGTGCGGCTGACACCGACGATAACTGTCTTCGGATTGAGCAGACCGAGGCGCGACATCTCCGCCATGGAGGGAATGAGCTTCCGCTTCGCGAGGTCGCCCGAGGCGCCGAGGATGACGAGGATGCATGGATCGGTGTTCACACCCGCAGCCTACGGGACCTTGCACACTTCGCGGTCCTTCATGGGCGGGCGCAGGCGTCCCAGAGCGTTGAATTCGCGAGCAAGTGAAAGGTTCGTCTCAGCACAACGCCCGGGACAACGCATGGTGGTGTGGTCCGGGTCATTCACCACACCGGCAAGAGGAGAAGTTCACTCATGCACGCTCGTTGCACCATCGTCGTTGGTCTTGGCGCCTCGCTCACCCTGTTGGCTCCCGCGTGGAGTTCGACCACCTTCCATAAGGTTGCTTCATCGAGCACCAGCACGGTCCTTCACGGAGGCGACCGTGAACTGACCTCGCTTGGGTTCATCAGCTCGACCGATCTCTGGAACGGCTCGAACTTTCTGAAGTGGGGCGATGGATCGTTCACGAACAATGTCGGCACCTTCGGCTGGCTTGACGCCGTTCCGCGCGACATGAACTCGAGCGGCAACGCATACTCCGGGAACCCGGATCGCGCCGACAACGCCTCGCCGTTCGCCGGCGAGGGTTCGGGGACCGGCACGATCGGCGAAGTCTTCGGCAGCTTCAACGGCTACAAGAACATGTCGTGGATCATCGACGGCGAGGACAACGGCGCATGGACGCTGGACCTCTTCCTTGCGAATGGCCAGATCCTGAACGCCGATGGCGATTCGAACTCCGTTGAGCTCGCCATCCTCGAGCGCGGCGGGAACAGCGATCTGCGCATTCGCGGCATTCGATCCGATGGTTCAGTCACCGATTCGATCATGGCCCTGCGGGGTGACATGGGCGCGGCAGGCTGGACGCTCGACACGGTCGAGATCAGCGGCGCGCAGCAGGTCTTCGGCGTCGGCATCAGCCTCGATGCGTCGTGGCAGAACATCATCGGCTTCCGATTCGAAGCCGCCAACGGCATGAATGGCCCAGACCTGGTGGCCGTGGGCGTCACCGGCAACCTGATCCCCGCGCCCGGCGCATTGGCGCTCCTGGGGCTTGCGGGCGTGGTTGGCATGCGGCGCCGACGCTGATCGGCCAGCTTCCCTGACACGCTTCTGCGGCACGGGATTGGATGGGGCACGGCCCCTCCAAGTCGCATCACTCGGGAGTCGCCATTCCACGCGGAGTGGCGACTCCCAACTTTGTTGGGGCGGCTCGGCTCGCAGTTCAACTCCGTGGGCGTCGCTCCATGCGGCCGAGTGGCGACTCCCGCCTCTTGTGTGGATCGCTTGAAGTGAGTGACTTGCGGCGGCAATGGCGCGGCGACTCTTCACATGACGAGCGTCCGAAGCGGATCTCACCAGCAGCGTGCTCACCCTTCGCGCGGATGGAAGCGCTTCAGCACATCTCGAAGGCGGGTCCGATCGACCTGCGTGTAGATCTGCGTCGTCCCGATGTCGGCGTGACCGAGGAGCTCCTGCACCACTCGGAGGTCTGCGCCTCCACCCACCATGTGGGTCGCGAAACTGTGCCTGAGCGCGTGAGGGTGAACATGGTCGAGTCCTGCACGAGCCGCCGCTCGGCGAACGATCTGCCACACCGCCACCCGTTCGATCGGCCTACCGCTGAAGGAGAGGATCAGGCGGAAGCGATCGCGGCCATCGGGCCATCGGGCCAGGAGTGGACGGAGTTCGCTCAGGTAGCGGCGGGTCCAGTTCAGGGCGGGCGTCCCAATCGGAACAACGCGCTGCTTCTGCCCCTTTCCGGTGATGACCAAGCACGCGAGGGTCTCGTTCAGGTCGTTGAGCTTGAGGGCCCCCACCTCACTCGCCCGAAGGCCAGCGGCGTACATCAGTTCGAGCATCGCCCGGTCCCGTAGCCAAAGTCCGCCCCACTCGGCACTTGGCGCTTCGACCAGCTTCCGCATCTGGCTCGGAATCAGGACATTGGGGATCCGGCGCCACCGGATCGGCCGTTCAACCAGCCTTGCAGGATCTCGCTCGATTCGCCGGTTGGCGTGAAGATATCTGAAGAATACGCGAATTGTCGCCAGATGACGCACGATCGACGCCGGATCAAGATCTCGGTCCTTGGCGAGATGCCTCAGGTGACCGGCGACATCATCGTAAGTAATGGTGCCCGGCTCTTTGTCTGATTTTGGATCGATATCGCGAACGAAGTCCACGAGATCGCGTGAATAGGCTTCGATTGTCGCCTTGGAGAGCCCCGCCTCGACCCTGGCGAACATCATGAAGTCACGAACCGCCAGCCCCATGGGCGAGGCAGATCCCGGCGATTCTGACCTTTGAGATTCAGACCGCTTGCCGGAGGAGCGCTTCGCCACCGACCGAGATGGCAACGGTGCTTCCGCGACCGATGAGCGGGCCGGATTGGGACGAGCACTCCGCATGGGCAAGCTCCATGTTGATCCGGTGGAAGACCGGGCAACCGTGCTGACCGCCGCAGCAGAAGTGGAACATCGAATCGATGGAGCCCAGCGAAAATCGGCTTGCGCACCGATGATCGTTGCGATCGATGTGTGGGCACTCGCTGCGTGCCGAACCGCGTGGGGCTGGAGAGACCATCGTGTCGATCCGCACTGCGGGACCGTGCTGGTGAGCATCGGTCCCCGGGCGCGAAGGGCTGCAAAGATAGCGAGAGTGGTTGTGGATATCCAGTGGACGACTTGAGCCGAAGTCACTGATTTCCATTGACTTGGGCACAAGTTTGCTTATTGACCTCTTGCAGGAGCGGAGGGCCACCTTGGTGCTGACAGTCAAAACCTGAACTGAATCAAACCCCGCTCGAAAGGCACCCCCAAGCGGTTATTGGCCGCGCACGGTCGGCGCACTTCGAGACCATCATTCGCGCGGTTTCTGCGCCACAAGCCCGCTGGCGGCTTCAGAGTCAAGCCATTGAACTCATTCCGAGTCCGGCACGGCGCTTGCCTTAGCCCCTCGGCCATGCCCTCCAACCGGCCCTCTCACCTCTTCGCGCCAGCGCCGCTCTCGATCGCGGGCATCGGCCTCGACCTGCTTGGCTATGCCCGGGTGGCGGCAATGCTCCACCGCGTTCGATCGACCCATGGCGCCGGTGACGGTGACCTTGCTGCGGGCGCCGGCCGCACTTCACCCCGAGCCTCATCAGTTCCACCGTCGGGAGTGATCACGCCCAAGGGGGCCGCGCGAGACCGAAGGAGCGCGCCATGAACTACGGCACAACGCTCTCCGCCGCGGGCGTCCTCACCAGCATGCACCGCCTTGATGTGGCGGCGAACAACCTCGCGAACGCGACGACCACGGCCTTCAAGCCTGACTGGGTCATCGCTCGCGAGCGCTCCCCGGAGCGACTGACCGGCAGCGTGCCCGGGGCGCCACCTCAGCCAATTCTCGAGCGCCTCGGGGGAGGCATTCAGATCAATCCGACGCGCACCGACTTCCGCCAGGGCGGCTTTCGGACGACTTCAAAACCTCTTGACCTCGCCCTCAACGGTGCCGGGTTCATGGTCGTGCGCGATCGCCAGGGCGCGCTCGCGTTGACGCGCGATGGTCGCCTCGAACTCGACGCCACGGGGCGATTGGTCATGGCCAACTCCGGCGCCACGGTGCTCAACCGCGACGGCGATCCGATCGTGATCGATCGATCGCGCCCCATCACGGTGTTTGAAGATGGGACCATCTCGCAGGGCGAGGGAACACTCTCACAGCTTGCGCTGGTCGATGTGGCGTCGCAGGCGCTGCGCAAGCGCGGTGATGGTCTCTACACGGCCGACGCCCTGAACTCCGTCATCCGTCGCAACGGTCTGCCGCCGCTTCCCGAGGCCTCGGCCACGATCGTGCAGTCCGCCGTCGAGGAGAGCGCGGTCGATCCCATCTCCGAACTCGTTTCGGTCATGAAGTCCACCCGCGCCTTCGAGGCCGGCACCAATCTCATCCGCCAGCAGGACCAGATCACGCGTCGATCGATGGAGGCATTCGGTCGCTTCGCCTGAACCCGCGAGCGCTCGAACGCGACATGAGTTTGAGCCCTCTCTCGCACCCCACGCCCACAGACCTCACCCATGAGCTCCACCGCACTCAACACCTCGGCGACCGGACTGAGCGCGCTGACCACGCAGCTTGAAGTCATCGCGAACAACCTCGCCAATGTCGACACCGACGCCTTCAAGGCGAGCCGCGCGAACTTCGCCGACCTGCTCTACATGCAGAAGCAGCAGCCGGGTGTCGAGAATGTCTCCGGGCAGTACAGCCCGATCGGCATTTCGGTGGGCCTGGGCACGCGCGTCTCGGGCATTCAGCAGAACTTCCAGCAGGGGTCGCCGCGCACCACAGGGCAGCCCTTCGACTTCTGCGTTCAGGGCGAAGGGTTCTTCCAGATCGAGACGAACGACGATCTCGGCGGCGGCATCGCCTACACGCGGCTGGGCACCTTCATTCCGAACAACGAGGGACAACTCGTCCTCGCGAATGGCCAGGGCCTGCCGCTGATTCCTGACATCGTGATTCCACAGGAGGCGATCGGTGTCACGGTGACGCTTGACGGTGTCGTCACGGCCACCTTCCAGACCGGGCAGCAGACGCAGCTCGGCGTCATTCAGTTGGCTCGATTCATCAATCCGGCCGGTCTTCTGCCCGTCGGCAACAACCTCTACATCGAGACGCAGGCCAGCGGCGAGCCGATCCTGAACGACCCTCTTGAAGATGGCAATGGCAGCATCCTTCAGGGTGCACTCGAAAGCTCGAATGTCGATCCCGTGACTCAGCTTGTGCAACTCATCCAGACGCAGCGCGCGTTCGAGATGAACAGTCAGGTCATCCAGGCCGCCAACTCGAACTGGCAGACCATCAACAGCCTCTGGCGCTACTGAGTCGCTGACCCCTCGGTGAGACCATGATGCCCACGCACGCTCCGTCGCATTTGCCGAGCCGATCACCCCACCGCCGGTGGTGGCCTGCGCGCCACGCGGCGCTCGCGCTGCCGTGGCTCCTTGCGGTTGCGGCGGGCGCCGATTCGATCATCCTGCGCAGCGCGGTGCGTGCGCGAAGTGATGATGGAGCGGTGCTCCTGCGCGATGTCGCGGAGTTGCAGGGGAGCGAGGTGTCGCGCTTCGGCGATCTGGTCATCGCGACCGTTCCATCGGGCGCTCCGGCCCGAGAGGTCACCGTCGAAGAGATTCGCCGCCGTCTCGAACAGGCTGGCGCGAACTGGGCGCGCATCGATCTTGAAGGCCGTCGTGTCGTCATCCGCCCGCGCCTGAGCGAAGCCGCGGGCGCGCTTGGCGCAAATGCGCCAATCTCGATCGCTCCCAAGGGGACCGGGCGAAGCGACGGTGCAGGTGATTCCGGCGCGGCGAGCGGCCGTTCGGGCGCCGCCGACGGCCCGACCGGCACTGCCGGCGATGGCCGGGGGATTGCTGCCGACGGGACCCAACGCATGGAGCCTCGGCGAATCGATCCCCGTCGCGCAGGCCGACGCGGAAGCAGTGATCCGGTGCTGGCTTCTGCCGTGAGCGATGAACGATCGGTGCGAGCGCTGGTCGCCGACGCCATCGGTCGCGCTCTGAATGAACCATCGGACTCCGTTCGCATTTCGTTCGAGGGACTCGATGCGGCGACGCTCGCGGAAGTTCCGAACCACCTTCGAATCGAGATTGAACCGATCGGGCTGCTCGACGGCGATCGCGCCGAGTTCGCGGTGCGCTGGTGGCGCGAGGGACGCGTCGAGCGACGAACGAATCTCTCTGCGTTTGCTGAAGTCGCGCGGCTTGCGACCGTCGCGTCGCGCGACCTGCGCAAGGGCGATCAGCCGGGCGATGGCGATGTTGACGGAGCCCTCGTGTGGGTCAGGCCCAGCGAGCGACTCCGAATCGTGCGCCCGGGTGCGGTGGGTGGCCGCGTGCTCGCATCGAGCGTCCGCGCAGGCGAACCGATCTTCGACTCGCAGTTTGAGCGTCAGCTCCTCGTGCGTCGAGGCGATCGCGTCGTGGTGCGCTCGGTCGTCGGCTCGCTCGCACTCAGCGTCGATGCGATCGCCCAGAGCGACGGCCGCGAGGGCGAAGTGATCGAACTTGTTCGCGTGGTCTCGGGTCAGCGCCAGCGCTCGACCATCTCGGCCACCGTGACCGGGCGAGGCGAAGCCGTCCTTGCCCAGCGCCAGCGCGCCAGTTGACGCGGGGCCCGACTTCTCGACCAAGGTGCACACATCATGACCCGACGCAACGCTCGCTCCACAATGTTCGGCCCGGCAGAGACTGGTGCCCCGGAGTTCACCGCCCATCAACTTGGCGCTGCTGGCTCCGAGGGAATGGAGCCAACGACCACTCGCGCAGACTGGGAGAGTTCGGCTGCCCTTCGCGCTGATGCCGCGCAGGCGATGGCCGCGGGCTTGGCCGTTGGGTCCTCGGAAGTTCAACGCCCCAGCGCCGTGCAGGTGTCCTCCACTCGGTCGTACATCGGCGGCGCTCGCGACCGCGTCGTGCATGCGCCTCGCGCCAACTCAGTCACGGGTGTGACTGCGCTGTCGCTTCTCGCCCTGGGCGGCGCCTTGATGATGACTCCGGCGGTCGCAGCGCAGGCGCCAGCTCCCGGCGCCACGAGCCCCTCGGGTGCCGCTGTCGCGCCAAGCGCCGCAAGCGCGGCTGGCACCGGCACCGCATCGACGGGCGCGGCCACGGGTGCGAATTCGGCGGCTGGTACGGCTGGCCGAGCGGCGTTGAGTGCCGCTTCCGGCGCTGCACAGCCGGGTGCGATCGCCAGCGGCGCAGCATCCCCAAGCGGCGCCGCGCTTCCACCTGCGGCGGTCTCGGTTGCCCTTGCCGCCACCTTCGAGGAGCCGCCCGGACCACCCGAACCGGTTGTGCGAAGCAACGCCTCGCTCCTGGCGGTGGCGCTGTCGCGGCCGGCACGCTTCGACAAGCAGCCCGTGGCGCCCGGCTCGATCGAGGCCATGAGCATGTTCGCCGTGCGAAGCCCGGAACAGCGGAAGTTCGCACGACACGATCTTGTCCAAATCGTCGTTCGCGAGGCAAGCCGAGCGAAGAGCGGGCAGACGCTTGACACGAAGAAGAACTACAGCGTTGCCGCCGAGGTCGCCTGGGGCAACTTCTCCTTCGACGCCTTCGGCCAGCCCGGAGTGGCCACGCAGTCGGGGCAACACAACGCACCTGTCTTTGAGGCGATCGGCCGCAAGCGACTCAAGGGCGAGGGTGACTACGACCGGAGCGATGAGTTCGTCACACGCATGACTGCGGAAGTCATCGAGGTGCTCCCGAATGGGAACCTCATTCTCGAAGCACGCACGACGATCCAGAACGACAAGGAGGTGAGCTCGATCAAGCTCACCGGCCGCTGCCGACCCGAAGACATCACCTCGGGCAACACCGTGCTCTCGAACCAGATTCACGATCTGAAGATCGAAAAAATGAACACCGGCTTCGTGAAGGATGCCGCCGACAAGGGCATCATCGCGCAGATCCTCGACGCGGTCCTGGCGTTCTGAACTCCACCGTCGCGTCGTCCGAGTTCGCTCCGACTGGACCTGTTTCCGGGGGGGAAGGTCAGGGACGGGGTGGACGTTCCCGGCGGCTCATCAAGAAGTCGCAGCGATGCCCCAGTTTCTGAGGAGCAACTCGAGGTCGGCAGCATCCACAATGCCGTTGCAGTCGAGATCAGCAACACAATTGTCGCAGGGGCCCCATAGACCAAGAAGGGTCCCCAATTCAAAGCCGTTTACAAGTCCATCGCAGTTAAAGTCTTCCGGTAGGCACTCAAGCGACGGACAGCCCCCGAATCGCGCTAGGTAACTGTCGGCAGCGGGACTAGCCCTGAAAGAGCCTCCGGCAATCAGTCCACGGGCTCCGCCCGTTTCGTAGGCCGCAAGTGTCAGAACTCGGTCATTGAGTATGCCCGGCAGCGCAGACCAAGTGTTGCATGAGCGACCGCCCCATCGTGCGATGAAAGCGGCAGGCTTTCCGCCGGCCACTGTGAAATCGCCTCCAGCGAAGAGCGCCGGGCCATCTCCTTGACCGTCGTCGAATGACGCCAGTGTCTCAACCGATGTCTGAAAGCTGCCCGCCGTCAGTCCTTCGCCGAGCGCAGACCACTGCGCTCCATTCCACTTCGCGATCCCATTCGCCGGCACAGCACCTGCAAGGGTGAAGCTACCGGCGGCGTAGAGCGCCGATCCCAGTCCAAAGCCATCATCATGCACAAGGAGCGCAGAGATAACTCCGTTGGTACCGCCGCCAACGGGCACCCAGCCGGTGGGCGTTCTCTTGGCGATGAAGTTCGCTGGAGCACCGCCCGCGATCTGAAAGGACCCCGCAGCGTAGAGCTGAGGTCCAACACCACTCCCGTCGTCGAAATGTGCAAAGTCATGGATGTTCGCGGTGGGGCCGCCAAGACCTCCGACCGCAACCCATTGGGAACCTGTCCAGCTTGCAATCACCTGCGAGAACAGTCCGCCAGCGAATGCAAACTGCCCGCCCACATAGAGTTGCTTCGGAGCGCCTGGAGATGGCGCGTGAGCAGCCATCGCGGTCACGATTCCGCTGGTACCGGCGCCGAGCGGCAGCCACTGCGAGCCTGTCCAACGGGCAATATGATTGGCGCTTACACCGCCCGCAGTGGTGAATTCACCACCAGCATAGAGTTCAAGTGCGCCCCCCGGTCCGCTTCCCAGTGTGGCGAGCGCATAGACGAGTCCATTGAGGCCGCTCCCAAGGGGGAGCCACTGCGTTCCGTCCCACTTGGCAATTCTGTTGAGGGACTGATCTCCGATCGCCACGAATCCACCGGCGACGAAGAGCGCCGGTCCTCCACCAGTACCGTCATCAAAGACGAGAGTGGTCCATACAGAGTTGTTAAACCCGTGGTCCAGCAGAGACCATTCGGAGCCGCTCCAGAGCGCCAGCCGCAGAGCGGGAAGTCCTCCTGCAATCGAAAAATCACCTCCGACTGCCAGCCTCGGAGATGACTCGCCCTCGAGTTTGATGGAGGCCAGCACTTTGATAACCGGGAAGCTCACTATACAGAAGTACGAGAACCGTTCCAACGCGCGATGCGACTCGTAGCCGTTCCGCCAGCACTCGAAAATGCTCCCGTCGCATAGAGAAGGGGGCCCGAGTCATCATCCAGGCTCTTTAGCGCATTGACCGTGTCGTTGAGACCCGGTCCGAGGGCTGACCAAGAGGTGCCATCCCATCGAGCAACGCGAGATGCGGGAGCCCCTCCCGCCATTGTGAAGCTCCCCGCCGCGTACAGCATCGGCTTGCCGCCGAGACCATCGTCGAACACCTCGAGCGCCCTCACAGCATTGTTGACTCCGGTGCCGAGCGCCGACCACGCGATCCCGTTCCACCTTGCAATGCGGTTGGCCGGCACACCTCCGGCGGAGACAAAGCCACCGCCAACGAAGAGCGAGGAACCGTTGCCTGGTCCTTCGTCGTGAATCACGAATGCAAACACGACATCACTGACGCCACTGCCGAGCGGTGTCCAATTGGCTCCGTCCCATCTGGCAACCCTGTTCGCTGGTGAGCCGCCGGCGATCGTGAAGCCCCCCCCGGCGTAGAGCGCCGGCCCGGTACCACTGTCGTATACGGCGAGCGCCTCGATCTGACCGTCAGAGCCGCCGACCCCCAGCCCCAGTGCCGACCAGCTTGATCCGTTCCACTTTGCGATGCGATTGGCCGCGACGCCGCCGATCGTCGTGAAACTGCCGGCCGCATAGAGCGCAGGACCACCACCCAAGCCATCGTCATACACGGCTAGTGCGCGAACCGCCAGGTTCGCGCCACTCCCGAGCGATGACCAGCCCGATCCATCCCATCGAACAACTCGGTTGGCGAGGACCCCCCCCGCGATCGTAAAGTCCCCACCAATGTACAGTGCCGGTCCTCTGCCGGATCCATCATCAAACACGGCGAGGGCACGAACCGTGCCAGTGACGCCTGCAATGCCTCCGAATGAGGGAAGCCACGAAGGATCACAGAGCTGCGATGCACTTAAAGTGATGACGCCAGCTTCAATGTCTCCAGTTTGACCCTCGATCGCCAGTTCTCGGCTCCCCGAGAGGGAGCCTTCATCAGTGGATGTGACGCCGGTGATCCGTACACGGCGAACGCCCGTCGGCACATCAACGCGAAGCTCAAAAGTGCCGTTCGTACGGCACTCCGAGTGGCCACCGAACTCCGTGAAGACGACTGCATTGGAAATGGGACGGCCATCCGTGCGTTGCACACGCCCCGACACGCGGATCAAGTCGCCATGGGCGGCCAGGCCGGGCAGTGACACGGTTCCAACCAAAATCACGAGGCGAGCCAATCCTCCCCAACGCCGCGCCAGTTGGCGGAATTGGACGATGCCGTTCGTGCTGCGAGCATCACATGCAGTGACCGTGTCAAAACTGGATCGCGATGCGCCCATATCTTCCTGTCCCTTCATGTACTGATACTCCGCCATTTCGCGAACCCGAGTCTATCCAGGTGCCAGCGCAGAGATCGGTAGTGGGTCACTCTGAAATCTGACGGCGGGAAGCGTACTTGCCGCGCTTCATTGACTTTCCCCCCTGAGACAGGTCCAGTCGGGCCGATAGTCTTCGGCCTGGATCTGGGAGTTTACGGTCATGGCCAGGAAGCGTCACTCGGCGGATGGGTAGGTGCTCGATCTCCTTGGACACACGATTGGGGCTTCGAAGGAGAATGCCCCGATGCCACGACACCACCGCAGATCCTCACCGGACGCGAAGCAGGGCGCAGCCGACCGCAGCGTGGCGAGCAGCGCCAGCAGGGCCGATGGAGTTCGCGTCCAAAGAAAGCCAGCTCGTCCTGCGCCTGCTGAAGGGCGAAGCAGCAAACACGCTCTCCCACACCGAAGTCGGCGTCTCGACCGCACGCCTCTCCCAATGGCGCGATGACTTCCTCGCCGCCGGACAGTCCGGTCTCCAGAGCCGAAGTCCGGACGAGCGCGACACGCTCATCCACGATCTCAAGGCCGCAGCTTGGCGACCAGATATGACGATCAATTAACGCCGAGCACTAAGATCGAGCACCTGGAGGACGGTCTCCGCCCTCCGCCGCGGAAGCTCGTCATGAGCAGCGAGGCCAGCTCTCCCTCCGCGAATCGTCCCTACGGCCTCGCTCGCGTCTGCCGAGTCTGGAAGCTCCCGCAGCCGACCGCGCGCTCCTCCGCCGACGGCAAGTCCAGCAGACGCCACCCGTCGCGGCTCGCCGCGGCCCACGCCGCTTGCGCTCACCGACGAACGAATCTCGCCGCCATCCGCGGCGCGCTCCAGGAATCGCCATGGGTCGGAGGGGCCACCACAAGGTCTGGGCCCTATCTCCGCCACGCAGGCATCCGCACTCGACGCGGCGCGTGCTCCGGATCATGCGCGGCGTCTGCTCGCAGCGTCGCGCCGAGCGCCCGGCTTCCGCACACTCACGACGGCTCGATCATCACCGATCGTCCCGATTCGATGTGGGGCATCGACGCCACCGGCACGCTCACGCTCGAGGGACAGGCCACCATCTTCATCCTCGTTGAATGGGGGTGGGCGTTCCCCACCGCGCGATGCGCCGCAGCCCTCGCCCCGACCCTGAGTGCATGGCCCGACCAGCGCCGCCGAAGCGGCCGCATGCGTGATTGGCGGTGGTTCTCGACCACCGTGGCACTTCAGCACGGCGACCAACGAGATCGAGCACCTACCAACAGTTCACCACCACGACGGTGGGCGCCGAGGCCATCGAGTTCGGCTTGAGCCAGCCCCGCAGCGGCACCGGCCCGGCTGACTTCGCCAGCTTCTGGAGCACTGACGGCGTCAACTTCGCCAGCGTCTTCCAGTACTCGCTCGAAGCGATCATCTGGTCGAGCGTGATTCTGAATCCCGCGTCCGTCGACGCGCCGACCGCCCTGGCTTCCACCGGGGTGTACTGTTGCGTTCTGGTGTCCGGGTCCTCGATCCGCAATCTCCAGGCGCGTCTGCCGCAATGCGCCAGCCAGGCCCCATCAGGCGAAATCGTCTGAAGCCATTTGGAACCTGACTTGGACCAGCAGCCTCCAAGAGGTCGCGGATCCTGCGTCGATCCACCACTCGGGACTCTCAGGAGCAACCACCCATGCCCCCCTCCACTCCAGAAACTCCGACTCCCCAGGCTTCATCCTGCGCCCGATCACCCTTGGAAGCGACCCCTCGGCAGGTTCGGGAGTGGCTTCAGTCCGGCGAGGCGATTCTCGTTGATGTGCGCGAACCCGATGAGCACGCGCGGGAGCGGATTGCCGGTGCACGATTGACTCCGCTTTCTCGGTTCGATCCAGGCCAACTCGCCGCACTTGCCGCCGGGGGCCAGAGGATCGTCATCCACTGCCGAAGCGGCCGACGATCGCAGGATGCCTGTCGTCTCGCGACACCTCTCATCGAGCGCGGCGCCGCGATCGTGAACATGACCGGCGGGATCGAGGCGTGGAAGAAGGAGTCGCTCCCCGTCGAGGGCGGCTCCGGATCATCGATGATCAGCGTGATGCGACAGGTGCAACTGGTGATCGGCGTGTGCGTGCTGAGCGGTTCGGCGCTCGCGTGGTTGATTGATCCTCGGTTCATGGTCATCCCGGCGTTCTTCGGCGCCGGCCTCATCTTCGCCGGTGCCTCGGGCACATGTGCGCTTGCAACGGTGGTCGGCTGGATGCCGTGGAACCGCATCACGCCCCGGCCCGCCTCCTGCACCTCCGATCGCTGCGGACCGTGACCTCACCGGAGCCAAACCACCATGAATCACAACGCTTCAGAGTTCTATCGACGATGGCCCACGGCCATGAGTGCCATGAAAGCACTCCCGGGCGGGGCCGAGATCGGCAAGGCGTTTGCTCCCTTCTTCCAGACCATCATGAAGGACACCTCTGGCGAAGGAGGCCTCGACGCAAAGCACAAGGAACTGATCGCCCTCGCCGTGGGCATCGCCGCCCGATGCGATGCCTGCATCTACACGCATGTCGAGAAGTGCTTGAAGAACGGCGCGACCGCACGCGAGATCATGGACAGCGCCGGAGTCGCTGCCATGATGGGTGGTGGTCCTGTCTACACCTATGCGACGGTGGTCGCTGCGGCGCTCGAACACTGCCAGGGGCGATCGGGTTCACCGGCAACGGAATGAACTCGGCCAGACATTTGCATTGACTTGCTCGCCCAGAGCACCGTGACTGCGCGGCAGCCCCCGCGCTCGGCTCGGCCCGCGATCACCCCTTTGCCTTCACCTTTGACGCGCCAGCGGCCGTCAAGGGTCGACGACCGCGACGCGGTTCAGATGAGATCGCTCGGCGTGTTCGCTCCTGATGTTCGATCAGTCCCCGGATGCGCGCCCTGAGAGCTGGCGGCATCCTGCCCTCTGACAGTTCGGCGCATGCCTCCTGCACAAGGTCGAGCTCGCGGAAGACAGCTCCGCACCGTGCACAGAGCTCGGCCTTTGGAACAGGGACCCGCAGCGGATCATCTCCTCGATCCATTGCGTCGAGCTTGGCTCTGAGCAGGTCGAGACAGACCTGCTTCCCGTAGATCGGCACCGGCGCTGGAATCTGGGAGGACCGCGCTCGCATCGCCTTTCGTAGCGCGAGCCGCGCTCGGTGCAGTCGTGTCTTGACAGTTCCGGCATGGAGATTGAGGGCTTGGGCAGTCTCGTTCAAGCCAAGTTCAAGCACATCCTTGAAGATCACCGGCAGGCGCAGGTGCTCCGGAAGCTGGACAATCGCTGCCTGCACCCGTTCGACCGCTTCCTTTCGCTCGGCACCACTCTCGATTCCAGTGGGCTCGGCGGCGATCTCCATGACGCACCTCTCATGCCAGGGCAGAAGCTGCGAGAACGCCGGGACCCGGCGATCGACTCCACCCTTGCGTCGTGTCCTTGCCTTGCACGAGCGCGCCGCAATCGCAAAGAGCCAGGTCCCCGGAGAGGCAGTGCCTTTGAAAGTGTGCCACTTCCGAAGCGCCTTCATGAAGACCTCCTGAACCATGTCCTCGGCATCAGCGCGATGACCACAGAGGCGCCGAGCGAGCGCATGAAGGCGATCGCCATGAGTTTCGAAGAGCTTGGCGACAACACGAGCCCCGTCATTGCCGGCACTTTGCTGGTTCAAAGAGGACCTCCGGTTCAATGCAGCCTCCAATCAAGGATGACCGGGTCGCTGGACTTCGACATCACTGGAAATCCAGACACCCATCGAGAGCCGAGCCGGGCGGTGATGTTGGACCGGATCATCGTCATGCTTGGCTCATCGCTCACGCTTCATCGCGGCCTTGAGCATGTCCCTGATCTCCGGATCGCCTGCGAAGTTGATCGCCTGCGCTTGAACATGGTCGGTGGCATCTGGATCCGCGCCGCGATCAAGCAGTGTCCGAACCCAATGCACACTTCCCGCTCGGGCAGCTCGCATCAGGATGGTCCGGCCGTCGGTGTCACGACGATTCAAGTCTCCGCCGAGCTCGATCACCATGTCGACGAGCGCCGAATCGATGTCGGCCCAGTTGATCTCATTCATGGTGCCGTGCCACTCGAGCTCACTCGGCCCGATCGCGGCGCCTGCATCGACAAGCATGACCGCCGCCGCGAGATTGTTCCTGCGAATCGCCATCATGAGCGGTGAATTGCCCCTGCATCTCGGCTCATTTGGATCGGCGCCCGCCGCCAGCAGGCTGGGGATGAGATGGCTCGCCCCGTCTCCGATTGCGATGCGCAGCTCGGTGCATCGAGGTTGGATCCCGAACTCGATCAGATGGGGAACCAAATCATCACGCGACGCCTCGATGGCCACGCGAACGAGGAAGTTCCACTCATCGCCCGAGGCATACCGTTCGGTGATCTCCTGCAGCACTTCACCTCGACCTCGCGCCACCGCCGCAATGAGAAGATAGTCCCAGTCGTTCGCAAACCACTTCAGGATGAGCTCCGCGAGCGCGTCCCGCGATCCGAGATGCGACTCGGATGCGTCGAGGACGGCGCGGAGATGGTCGAGTTCACCTGCCTGAACAGCCAATGCGATCGAGATGGGTTGACCATTCGCCGAGAAGAGCGCTTCAGTCCCGAATCGATCAACAAGCCACTTGAAGGCTTCCGTGTGCCCCCGCTGCGCGGCAGTCGAAACGAGGTGGATCGGTGTCACTATCGCCTGAGGGCTCTTTGGCTGACCCGACATCGCGCCCGCATCGATCAGGATCCGGAGGACTTCAACCGAACCGCCGATCGCCGCCCACGAAACAGCGGGCAGCCGACTCCGACCTCCATCAGCGGTCGCTCCTGAGTGACCAGCGTTGGCACCATGCTGAAGCAGGCGCTCCACGGCGGCTGCCTGCCCCGCGCGGGCGGCAAACATGAGCGCGGTTGTATCCGACCAGTAGCCTGAACTGTCCTCGAGGTCGGGAGAGACGCCACGCGCAATCTCGCGATCGATCGTCGTCAGGTCTCCCCGCCACGCCGCCCGGTGCAAGGCCGGGGGCGCGGTGCGACGCCCGACAAGATAGGCGGCGAACGCTCCATCGAAGATCACCACGAGCAGCGCCATCCACACGGCGGTGGATGTCAGCCGTCGTGAGATGAGTGGCTTTCTCTTGAACGCGAGGCAACCGCACTCGGGGCAGATCACTCTCGCTTCCGCGTAGGACTCGTCATCGAAGAGCTGGTGACCGCATGACCGGCAACGCTGACGGCGTCGCCGCCATCGATCTCGTATGACACCTGGAAGCCGGGCCACTGCGAAGATGCCAAGCCAAGCAAGAGCCCAGGCACCACCGGTGATGGCGCCCCGGTCGATCTGAATGCCAAGCGGCAGAGCCGCAGTGCTCCAAGCGAACTCCGTCCGAACTCCGCGCTGAGCTTGCACCACGCCCCTTTGGCTCTCGGGGAAGGACAGCGGGTCGATGGCGATCCCGCGCTCCACCAACTCCCCTCGATCCTGGAGTGAGTCCCACCGCGTGTCCTCGCATGAGACAAACAACCAAGGCCAAGGCCATCCGAACTCACTCTCGACCCAAACTCGGCTTGTTGCAAAGCTCGGCGCTTCTCGCCATACCCGGCTCCACTTCGGAGGTTGGGGGATGTTCATCGCCCCCGGCGGTGGAGACCCGGTATGAAGGCTTACGATCCAAATTTGCGCGAGCCAACGCTCTTTGGCCATGACCCACCACGGCCCGACTCGTCGTGCGCCCCAAAGATCGACTTCATTGATGAATTTCCTGCCGCCGATCGACAGATGCACGACACCAGCAGCGAGCCACGCCGTGCCCACCGCGCTGGCCACGGCGAGGACGAGGAGTGCGCCGACAAAGACGATCGCCCGCCTCACAGCCACGAGCATAGGTGAGTGTTTCCTCACCGCCGAGTCGCCGAGACCGAGCCGTGAGGAGCCGTGTCATGACACTCGGCACGAGGCGCGCGCGATTGACCTCAGAGAAGCCGTCGGGCGATGCTCGAAGCCGTGCTGGAAGCCCGTGGCTGGTCGAAGCCCGTGCGGATTCGGAGGCTCCTTGGCTCGCACCACTCGCCGGCGACCGCAGAGTTCGCGGGGGCGCGGTCGCCACGCGCGGTTGCGACGCGGCGCGGTGGCCATGAGCGCGGTCGCCTCGCAGCGCAGTCGCGCGACGGCGGGCTCGCCACGGCCCTGTTCCACGCGCGCCAAACGCGCGTCAGTAACTCACACGACGGTCGAAGAAGTGCAGCCCAGCGGCCTTCCGCGCCAGCTCCAGCGTCCGCTCGGCGATCTCATTCGCCCGCGCGCAGCCGCGCTTGAGCACATCCAGCACCAGGTCGTCGTTGCCTTCGAGCTCGGCGCGGCGCTTCCGCATCGGCTCGAGCAGTGCATTCACATGCTCGGCGAGCTCCTTCTTCACATGGCCATCGCCGATGTTGTCACCCTTCGCGTAGCGCTCCTTGAGCTCCGCCACCCGCGCCGTGTCCGGAATGAAGGCGTCCACCCACTGGAAGAGCGCATTATTCACATCGCCCGGTTCCGTCGGCGACTGCCGGCCGGTGAAGATCTTCATGATCTTCTTCTCCACTTCCTTCGGTGTGTCGGAGATGAAGACCGCGTTGCCGAGGCTCTTCGACATCTTGTTGACGCCGTCGATCCCCACCAGCCGGCCGACCTTGCCGACATCCGCACGGGGGATGGGAAACACTCCGCCGTGCCGCACATGGTCATCGTCTTCGATGTCCGTCGGGACACCGCAGAAGACCTGATTGAATCGCCGCGCCACCTCGCGCGTGAGTTCAAGGTGCGGCACCTGGTCCTCGCCCACCGGCACACCGACCGGCCGGAAACTCAGGATGTCCGAGGTCTGTCCGACCGCATAGAGCGGGAATCCGAAGCTGTAGTTCTCGCCGAGGCCCTTGACCTTGATCTCGTCCTTCAGCGTGGGATTGCGCATGACGCGGTTGAAGGGCAGCAGCATGGCAAAGAGGAAGCAGAGTTCGTGGATCGCGGGGATCTCGCTCTGCACGAAGATCGTGGCTCGCTCGGGATCGATGCCCATGGCGAGGTAATCGCGCACGATCTCGAGCGTGTCGGCGCGGATCTCCCTGCTCTGATCGACGCGCGTGGTGAATGCGTGATAGTTCGCGATGATGAAGTAGCAGTCGTGCGTCGACTGAAGCTCCACGCGCCGCTTCACACTGCCGACCCAGTGACCGAGATGCAGTCGTCCCGTCGGCGTATCGCCGGTGAGGATGCGCGGTCGGCCCGCTGCGCCCGTGCCCGGCGCGGCAGTGGTGCGGGATGGGTCGCTCGATACAGCGGACTTCAAGGGCTCAGGCGTTGCCATGGGGGTGGAAGCGTACGGGGAAACGCCGCGGCGATGGTCGATCGGTCACTCCCGCCACACGCCCTGGCGCCTCCCGACACCTCACGCCGCCACGGTCACTTCCCGCGAGCCATCAACGCCCTCACATGCGTCCTTCGCACGCCCCCGCATGCACACCCGTCGTCACAGGTCGGCGCTCGTCGAACCTCGCTCACACCCCCGCCTCGGCTGGCGCAGCCCTAAGCAGCATGACCAGCACATTCACCAGGTTGAAGAGCGCATGCGCGGCGATTGGCGCGGCCAGCCGGCCACTTCGTTCATAGAGAACTCCGAAGAGAAGCCCCAGCACGAAGAGCGCGGGCAGCGCGGTCCACGCACTCTCCTGGTCGATCGCTCCATCGCCGAGGTGCATGATGGTGAAGAGCGTCGTGGTGATCAGGATGGCCCCGCGTGCACTTGCCCCGGCGCGCCGCAGAGTCTGCTGAAGCACGCCGCGATAGAGCACCTCTTCGACCACCGGTGCAATGACGACGGCACCGATCACGAGCAGCGCCGTCTCGAACGAGAAGCCGCCCTGCTCCATCTTGCGGAGCGTCTCATGCGCCACGACTGGTGCGCTTCCCGCGCCGAGGATTGACTGCAGGGTCGCGCCAGCCATCGATGCAAACTGCACCAGCGGCCAAGCCACGAACAGACCGAACACACCGCCCGCGAGGGACCACCACGCGCTACTCGGGTGACACTCGCTCCGAGTCATCCAGAGATGCCGCGTGGCCATGAGCGCCGCCACGGCGATGCACTGCGCTCCAAGCGCCGCCGCCGTGAGCCACGACGACTCCACCTCGGATCCGAGCGCCACGCGCAGCAATGCCGCGCCAAAGGCTCCCGAGAGAATGAGTACGACCGCCGCCGCCAGACCGCCCGGAACGGTGGGACGCCATGCCGGGCCGTCAAGTGGCCCCGGTCGCCAACCGCGCCATCCCACCAAGAGGGCGACCGAGGCGCTTCCCCAGAGCACCATCAACAGGAGAGCGAACCACCCGCCACCGGACTTCGGCTGCGTCGTGGCGGCCCGCTCGGCGCTGGCCGGGTTCGGGTCTTGCCGTGCAGCGCCAGCTGTCGCCACCACGGGTTCTTCTGCGCTCTCAGTGTCTGCGGCCGAAATTGGCGCGGTCGTAGACGACGCAGCGATCCGTGCCGCCGCCATGAACACGCTCGACCGCTCAATGACGGCGCCCGCCGCGGTGCCCCCCGCGACTCCCCCAACGGTTCCCGCCGTGGGAACTGCCGCAGCCGCACCCGACGACGCTATAACTTGCACCACCAGGAGCGGAAGGATCAGCGCCATGAGTCGCACCCCATCGGTGCTGGACCAGATCGTGCAACGCAAGCGCCGGGAGGTCTCCGAGGCGAAGCAGCGCGTCCCCTTGGACGAACTTCGTGACCGAATCTCCGAACTCGGTCGCCCCAGGAACTTCTTCCGCGCCGTGGTCGATGCACCGCCGCTGGATCGCACCCGCATCATCGCGGAGATCAAGCGCCAAAGTCCCTCTGGCGGCATGCTTCGCAGTGACTTCGACCCGGTGGTCATTGCCCGACAGTATCACCAAGGCGGGGCCGCCGCGATCAGTTGCCTGACCGACACCGAGGACTTCGGCGGCAGCCTCGAGTTCATCCACCTCATCCGCGATGCCGTGCCCCTGCCGGTTCTGCGGAAGGACTTCATCATCGACGCCTACCAGATCTGGGAGGCCCGAGCCCATGGCGCCGATGCGGTGCTGCTGATCGCCGAGTGCCTGAACGAGCGGGACATCATCGACTTCCAGATCCTCGCGACCGAGTTGAGCATGACCACGCTGCTTGAAGTCCACGATGTCGAGAGCCTCTATCGGGCCATCAATCATGTGGGCTTTCCGCACCCGGGGTACTCGCTGCTCGGCATCAACAATCGTGACCTGCGCACCATGAAGACCGACCTCGCGCACACCCTGCGCATGGTCGACCTGGTCGAGGATCGGCGCATCCTGGTGAGTGAGTCCGGAATCACATCGGCCGAGGATCTGCGCCGGTTGCGCGAGCACGGCGTTCGGATCGCGCTGGTCGGCGAGCACCTGATGCGCCAGCCCGATCCGGGCCAGGCGCTCCAAACGCTCCTTTCAGGCTGATCGGGGCCCGGCAGGCCGGAGTTGGTGGAACCTCTCCCACCTTCTCATGCGAACATCGAGAGTCTCCTTTGCCCGTGCACCGGCTCCGTTCTATCCTTAGCTTCGGTCATGACCACCACCACGCAGGCCACGCTCGGATCAGAGTGCATCACGGATGGAATCCGTGTCAAGGTGGTGCCCAGCTACCTCCCCACGCATTCCGATCCCGCGAATGGTCGTTTCCTGTTCGCCTACCATGTGACCATCACCAACGAGGGCACGAAGCGCGCGAAGCTTCGAAGCCGCCAGTGGGCGATCGTGGATGCCGACGGCGAGCGCCACGAAGTGCAGGGCATGGGCGTGGTGGGACACCATCCGGATCTGAAGCCGGGGGAGCGCTTCGAGTACTCGAGCTTCTGCCCCCTGAACACGAGTTGGGGCACCATGGAAGGCTCGTTCGTGATGGAGCGCGAGGATGGCTCTGCCTTTGATGCGCGAATCAAGCGCTTCTATCTGGTGGGTCCCGCGACTTGAATTGACGCGGACCCGTGTGGCGGAGTGGGCGGCAGGGAGAAACCTGCTCGCGGTCTTCTGATGATCGAGGTGACCAATGAGCTTCCGACTTCCCAGTGAACCGCGCGTCGCGATGGTGGGGGCCACGGGCGCCGTGGGGCATGAGTTCCTCCGCGTCCTTGCGCAGCGCCACTTCCCCATGGCGGAACTGACGCTCTTCGCCTCCGCGCGATCGGCTGGTGCGCGCGTGACATTCACCCGGGACGGCCGTGCGCACGAGCTGCCGGTGATGCCCCTTGAAGAGGGCTCGCTCGCAGGCTTCGATCTCGTCTTCTTCTCCGCGGGCAAGTCGGTGTCGAAGGCCTTTGCGCCCGCGGCGCTCGCCGCGGGTGCGGTCGTCGTGGACAACTCAAGCGCCTTCCGCATGGCCCCCGAGTGCCCGCTGGTGGTGCCCGAGGTGAACGGCGAGTTGCTCGACCGGATCGAGCGACCGGCGATCATTGCGAACCCGAACTGCTCCACGATCATTGCGCTCGTGGCCGTGCATCCACTGCACCAGCGCGCCAAGGTGAAGCGCATGGTGGTCAGCACCTATCAGGCCGCCTCGGGTGCGGGCGCCAGGGCGATGGCCGAACTCGAGCAACAGGCGCGGGACTTCGCCGAGGGCCGGCCGCTCCAGAGCGAGATCTTCGGACGCCAGTATCTCTTCAACTGCTTCAGTCACAACTCGACTGTCGGCGGCGACGGCTACAACGAGGAAGAGACCAAGCTCCTGCTTGAGAGCCGCAGGATCTGGAATGATCCGACGGTGGCGATCACGGCCACATGCGTGCGGGTCCCGACGCTGAGGGCGCACTGCGAGAGCATCAATCTTTCGTTCGAGACACCGCTCGGCGAGGACGAAGCGCGCGAGCTCCTCACGCGTGCGCCGGGTGTCGAGGTGATCGACGATCGCGCTGCGAACCGCTTCCCGGAGCCGCTTCTCGCATCTGGACGAGATCCGGTCCTCGTGGGGCGGATCCGCGCCGATCTCAGTCAGCCTGCTGGCGTGGGGCTCAATCTCTTCGTGGCCGGTGACCAGATTCGCAAGGGTGCCGCACTCAACGCGGTGCAGATTGCCGAGCGCCTGCTCCCGCAGTCGCGGCGATCTTCGCGGAGCGCGGAACTGGTCGGCGGCGCGGGGCGCTAGACCATCGGTGACGCTAGGCGCGGCGCCCGTCGGCGCGGGCGATGGACTGCACACGCGCTCGTCGGCGCATTCTTTCGGAACGCACGCCTGCGAGTGCGAGACGCTGGTGTCAGTTGGACGAGTGCGCTCCGAGCGCCTTACTCCGGGCAGGGTCCCCACGCGCCCAGCACAGTGGAGATGTCGGCTCCGTTCACCACACCATCGCCGGTCAGGTCCGCCGGGCAGCCGACGCAAGGCCCCCACGATCCAAGGACCAGCGCGATGTCGGCGCCATTCACGACGCCGTCGCCGGTGAGGTCCGCCGGACAAGGCGGCGCGGGCGCGGCTGTCACGCCAGCCCAATATCCACCCGTGAGCGTGTAGCCACCACCGGACATCGTGCCGACATCGGGCTGGCCGATGGTGCCCGCGAGCACAAACCCTCCACCCGACGAATCGCCACCACCGCCATCAACGGTGGCCCAGTCGACAGTGAAGTCAGCGGTGATGGCCGACGCGCCGAACAGCGCGACCAAGGCAATCGTCGCGATCTGGATCAATCGATGCATCGGAGGCCTCCTGACACGATCGTCGGCTTCATTCGGCAGCAGGCGCCGGAACAACGGCATCATGTTCGCTGTTGCTCGCCCACGAATCAAGCACCGACTTTGAGAATGCCGTTCCTGTTCACGGCCGCAGACCCGGCGGTGTTGCAGGAGCCGCCTCGGAGCGCCAGTCATCGAATCAGCCACGGCGCCTCCTCTCGCGGGCCACCTCGCGGATTCGTGTCGTTGGCGATTGACGATGCCGCAGGGCCGGCTCACACTTGACTCGTCGGGCGCAGGCGCGCTCTCAATCCCGAAGAGAATCTCATGTCACCACTCATCGTGTCGTGCCTGCTGAGCGTGCTGCTGTCTCCCGCAGCAGTCGATGACACTCCTTCGAGCGCGCCGGGCTACCTGGTCATGCTCGAGCGAAGCGCCGAAGCGGAGTTGCGCCCCGCCGCGGAGCGGCTCGCCGGGCTGCACCAGGCGCCCGTCGAACTCTTCGATCCCGGCGATCTGGACGCGCTGCAAGCGCGCCTTCGACGAGAGCCCCCCGAGCATGTCGCCTTCGTCATGCGGCCCAGCTCGATCGACATGCAGTTCTCGCAGGATCTCCTCGAACGACTGGTCGCGCTCGATGACGATCCCTTCCTCGATGTTCGGTTTGCGTTCATCACCGGTCGTGATGGTGCCGCCGCGGAGCGCTTCGTCGAGGCGATTGAAGCGGCGCGCCGCCGTCCCGCCTCCCGCAAGGCGCTGATGTTCGGCACATGGGAGGGCGCCTCGCTGCCTCCGCAATCACCGCTCTCGGCGCTCGCCATGCAGGGCTTCGATGCACGCGCCGAGTTCGTGCTCGCCTCGGACCCGGAGGAGCGACGGCTCGCCCGGACCCGCGAGACTCTCACCTCGGCGAAGGACCTTGATCTGCTCCTGCTCTTCTCTCATGGCCACCCCGATCGATTCGAGGGGTGCTTCACCGGCGCCCAGTTCCGCGAGTGGGGCGTTCGGCTTCCGGGCGCGGTGGTCGTGAACTGCGCCTGTTGGAATGGTGCGCCCGGGCGATGGTGGAGCCTTTCGCCGCGCGGATACGCCGAGCAACCGCCGACTCCAACCGGCGAGAGTGTGGCGCTCGCCATCCTCGAGAGCGGCGCCGCGGCCTACATCTCGGGGCTTGATCCCTGGCATGGGCCGCTCGCGAGTCGGATGACCATGCATCTCCTTGATGGGGGACTCTCTCTCGGCGCTGCGCAAAAGGCGATGATTGACCGGCTCGTTCTTGAGTTCGCTCCTGAGCCGCTTCGGCTGACCCCGGTGGCGGAGCGCCGACGGGTCGGTGAGGGTCGGGAGCATCGTCGAAGACAGGCAGCAGCAATGATCGTCTTTGGCGATCCGGCGTGGGCACCCTTCGCCGATGCAGCACCGCAGCGCCTGCGCGCGCTCCTCCTGCGAGACCAGGGGCCAAGCAACTCGCTCACCCGAGTTCGCTTCGTCGGACGCCCCCTGCTCCGCGGCGCGCCGGGCGAAGACTTCATGCTTGCGCAGGCCCGCTACCTCGACTACCACAGCGCTCGCAGCGACCAGGTGATGATGCAACTGCGCCTCGAAGTGGCCGGAAGCGTCGAGTGGCCCCATCCTCTTCCAGATGATGTCCAGATGCGGATCATCGAAGCCACCAGCGGACACTCGAAGATTGCGGCGCTGCCGCCCGAGTGCGTGGTCGAGCACGATCGCGGAGAGCGTCGTCTCCAGGTTCGGGTGCCCTTGGGCGTTCGAGCATTCGGAACGCCCCTGTCCATGGCGCCGATGACCGATGGCGTCAACATCGTGCTCGAACTGATTGAACCGCTCCCGCCGGTTCCGCGCGCGGTCCCTGCGGAGGACAATCTGAAGCCTCAGGGCGACGAAGGCTGACTCTTCGCTTCCGCGCCGCGCTGTGCATGCCACTCGAGCGCTGCACCCACCGCCTTGTCGCACGCCTCCGCCGACTTCGATCCGCCCTGGTTTGTGACTGCGAGCAGCGCGAAGCCGCGCTCAGGCGCGAGCCATGCGACACAGAACCACACGGTGTTCGAACCGGCGTGCATGAGGACTCGACCGCCCCACGGACGCTCCGCCGCCATCCAGCCGAGCGCGCGTCGCTCCTGCGACTCCGCGGCACCGGAGTTTGCACCCTCGCCGTGCGGTGCTGACTCGGGGATGCCATGCAGCAGATCGAAGTCGGCCGATCGAAGTGGAATCGCCGCTCCGCCATCGCCGCGAAGGTGGAGTGCGACGAACTTCCCCCAATCCTCAAGGGTCATGTAGACGCCAGTCGCCGGTGCGATGACACGCGGATTGTCGATGTTGGCAACATCCCCGTTGGGTCGGTGACCGTGTGCCTCGGGCGTCGGGCCGAAGCCCGCGCTCGAGATCCCGAGGGGCGTCAGGAGCCGCTCGATCATCAACGACTCGAAGTCACGACCTGTCGCCGCTTCGAGCATGGCGCCGGCAATCGTGTAGCCCTGATTCGAGTAGGTGAACGAGCCGCGCGGTTGCGAGGTCGCCGACTCGAGAAGCGCGCGAACGAAAGCGAGTCGGCAGTCGCGGGGAGCATCGGTGCACTGCCACGCCGCGGCCCATGCCTCGGGGGGCGGGTTCGCGGGCGCACCGCCCTCGTGGCGCAGAAGATCGATCAGCGTGATGTCGTTCCACGACGGGTCGATGGACTCAACCGACTTACCCAGCACCTCGCGCACGGTCGAGTCCCAACGAATCGCGCCGTCGCGAACCAGGACCGCCGCGAGCGTCGCACTCATCGCCTTGGCGCAGGAACCAAGGTGAACCCGATCGCTCACCAGAAGCGGCTCATCGCCGCCACGCTGGCGAAGCCCGTCAACACCGATCGCCTCGGCGCCGTTGACACCCACCACGGCAACACCAAGGCCCGGCAGGTCAGAAGCGCCCCGGACTGATGCCGCCACTGAATCGATGCGCTCCACGCTGCGCGGCGGAGGCGACGATGGTGCGCTCTCCTGTGCGGCACTCGCGCTCGATATCGCACGCGATGGTCCGGCAAGCGCCGTGACCGCCAGGGCGAAGAGCACGCCGCTCCACAGGCCATTTGGAACACAAGCGATCTGTCGTCGCCCCCCCGGGCTGCGGCGCCTGTCGACCCGACCGCACGAATCAGCTCGTTCACGAGTGTTGAGTCTGCACATGGGGAATCCCGTTGAGGCGTGGCTATCGCTGGAGATGCGCCTCGATGAACCAGAGGTGCTTGTCGAGCCGTCGGACGAGCTGCGTGAAGAGATCGGCCGTTGCCGCGTCACCCGCGTCATCGGCGGCGGCGATCGCCTGCCGCGTGCTTCGGCCGAGCGCCGCATAGCGGTCGGCGAGCGCCTTCAGGTGCGCCGAGCCGTCGACCGCATCAGGCGGGAACTCGGGGAGTCGTGATGCCTTCGCAGCCTCCCGCGCCGTGCCGCGCGCATGGCCGCCGAGCGCGGTGAGACGCTCGGCAATGTCATCGACTTCGCCTTCGAGTTCCTCGTGGAGGGTGTCGAAGAGCTCATGCAACGGCATGAAGTGCGGGCCCTTCACATTCCAGTGAGCGTGCTTCACCTGCGAGGCGAGATCGAGGCTGTCGGCAAGAATCGCCTGGAGAAGGACCACGCTGCGGGTCCTGATGGTCGCGGAGAGGTCGTTGCGGGTTTCGAAAGGAGTGGCATCGCTCATGCACGCACTGTAGCCCGGCGTGCGGGTGGCGTTGATTCCGTCGATTCACCGCCACCTTCGCCTCGGCTACGATCGGGCCATGGACACCATCAAGCCTCTTCTCACCGCCAAGGCCACCGTCGTCGGCGGCCGGAACGGACATGCCGAATCCAACGACGGCGTGATCAAGCTCGACCTCTCGGTCGCCAAGGAAATGGGCGGCCCGGGCAAGCCCGGCACCACCACGCCAGAGCATCTCTTCGCCGCGGGCTACGCCGCCTGCTTCGGCGGGGCCGTTGACTTCGTGGCGAAGCAGCACAACAAGGATGCCAGCAAGGCGAAGATCACCTGTTCAACTTCGGTCGGCCCGCGGGACAAGGGCGGCTTCGGTGTCTCGGTGAAGATGACCGTGGAGGATGGCACGCTGCCGCAGGCGGATCTTGAAGCGCTTGTCCATGAAGCGCATGAGAAGGTCTGCCCCTACTCCCACGCCACGCGCGGCAATGTGCCGGTTGAGTTCGAAGTCCGCGGGCGCTGACGGGCGCACCAGGCTCCGGCCCCGACGCTTCCACATCGCCCCATGCTCACGGCCGTTCTCCAACTCGCTGGCGGCCTTGTGCTGCTCCTCCTTGGCGGGCGCCTGCTTGTCAGTGGAGCGGTGGACGCGGCGCGTCGGCTGAATGTATCACCGCTGCTCATCGGCCTGACCCTCGTTGCATGGGGCACCTCGGCGCCAGAGATGGCGCTCAATCTGATCTCGGCGGCCAAGGGGCGCAGCGATCTGGCCGTCGGCAATGTCGTCGGTGCCAACATCTGCAACATGGCGCTCGTCATCGGGATCTGCGCGCTCATCCGACCGTTGATCGTCGAGGAGCGGCTTGTTCGAATCGAGGTCTGGCTTAACGCGGTGGCACTGGCCGCGCTCAGCGCGCTCGCACTCATCTTCGAAGTCGACCGGTGGAGCGCGGCGATCCTGCTCGGCGGATTCGTTGTCTACAGCGCGTGGACCATCTACGGCGCCCAGCGCGAGGCCCGCAGCGGGACGGCCGCGAAGAATACGGTCACACTCCCGGGCTCCGAGGATCTGGCCACCCATGAGCGCCCGCCGATGTCGTGGGCGCTCATCATCCTCTCGTTCGTGGTGGGCCTTGCGCTCCTGACGGGAGGCGGATCGCTGGCGAGTGACGGCGCAACCGCGATCGCGTTGGCGCTAGGCATTCCCGCGGCGATCGTCGGCGTCACGATCGTTTCGATCGGCACCACGCTGCCGGAACTGGTTACGAGCATCGTCGCGCAGCGGCGTGGCGCAACCGACCTCGCGATGGGCAATGTGATCGGCTCCTGTCTCTTCAACACGGGCGCCGTCTTCGGGCTCGTCGGTGTGATCGAGCCGCCAGTCGCCGATGGTTCGCTGCACATCTCGCTCATCTACATGGTCATGCTCGGCATCGCGCTCATTCCCATCAGCCGAATGGGTAGCAGAACCATCTCGCGTATCGAGGGCGGCGGCCTGCTTCTCTCCTACCTGGCGTTCCTGTCAATCGCCGCGGTGCAGTCGATTCGAGGCGGTTGAACGCGCGCGGGCCGATGCGCGTTGAGTGATTGTGCGCGGAGTCGATGCGATCCCCACGGCGCTCCGGTGCCGAAGCGCCGGCGGTCAGCAGGACGCGGCGGTGCTTGCTTGACCACTTGCGATATCCATGCGCGCGGCGGTGCTTGCTTGACCACCTGCGATATCGATGGGCGCGGCGGTGCTCGCTCGACCATCTGCGACATCGGGGGTCACGCACCAAGCCGCGCAGCAAGAACCCATTGCCCTGCCACGGCCGCGAGTGCCACCACGGCCCACGGAGGTACTCGCGCGAACTGGAGCAGGGCAAACGCTCCAACGGTGACCACGACATCGCCCGCGCCTCGAATGCTGTCGGTGATCATGGGCGCATAGAGCGCCGCGGCCAGGATGCCGACGACCGCGGCGTTCGCCCCTCGCAGCGCTGACTGTGCCCACACCCTGGCGCGAAGCTGATGCCAGAAGGGCAGCGCACCGCCGATCAGGAGCCACGCTGGAAGGAAGATCGCCACGAGCGCCAACGCACCACCGACCCAGCGAGGCCAACTCGTTTCGATCATGGCACCGAGATAGCCCGCGAAGGTGAAGAGCGGCCCGGGAACCGCCTGCGCCGCGCCGTAGCCCGCAAGAAAGGCGTCATCGCCGACCCAGCCATTGGGGACCACTTCGGCGCGGAGGAGCGGCAGCACCACATGACCTCCGCCGAAGACCAGGGAGCCCGAGCGATAGAACGCATCGAAGATGGAGACTTCGCGCGATGCGGTTGATGCGGCAAGAAGCGGTGCCCCGACGAGCAACAACCCAAAGAGTAGAAGCGCTGCGATCGCCGCTCGATGGCCGCCGATCGCCTCGTGGGTGTCCGTCGCCGGTGGATGAACGACCCGGCGGAAGATGCACCACCCGGCGAGCGCGCCTGCGGCGATCACGGCGACCTGCATCCATGCGCCGGGCGCAAGGAGGAGCGCCGCGGCCGCTGCAATGGCAAGCGCCCTGCGTGGAAAATCGGGACACAGCTTCAGCCACATGCTCCAAAGTGCATGCGCGACCACCGCCACCGCGGCCAGCTTGAGTCCATGCACCCAGCCCGCTCCCTCGACGGTTGTCATGGACGAGACGCCATAGGCGAAGGCGACCATCAGAATGGCGCTTGGAAGCATGAAGCAGAGCGACGCGGCCATCGCGCCCGCGAAGCCCGCTCGCATCTGACCGAGGGCAAAGACCGCCTGACTGCTGGCCGGCCCCGGCAGGAACTGGCAGAGCGCAATGAGATCGGCGAAGGCCTGTTCGGAAATCCAGCGGCGCTTCCGCACGAACTCCGCGTGGAAGTAGCCGAGGTGCGCCACCGGACCTCCGAAGCTGATGCACCCGAGTCTTAGAAACGCGCCGATCACCTCGGCGAGCGTGCCCTTCGACGGTGTGGGCTCCTTGTGCGGTGCCGACGCGTCTGCCGGCGGCAGTGCCTTGTCGTGTTCGCGCGTCGGTGCCACACACGGCCTCACGCGCCGGGTCGCGGCACATGTTGATCAACGAGAATGGGGTTCCCGTCGGGATCAACGATCACGAAGCTGGCAGGGCCAGTCGACGATGGATCGGCGCCATTGACGGGCTCGATGCCCGACTCGCGCACCCGTCGCTCGATGTCGCGCACATCCTCGAAGTTCGGAAGTTCCTGGCAATGGCGATCCCAGCCCGGATTGAAGGTGAGGATGTTGCGTTCGAACATGCCGTGGAAGAGGCCGATCGTCGCCGTGTCGTTCTGCAGAATGAGCCACCCCTGCGAAGCGTCGCCACCAACCTCGCGAAAGCCGAGCTTCTTGTAGAACGCGCGAGAGAGCGCGAGGTCCTTGACGGCGAGGCTCACCGAGAAATTGCCGAGCTGCATGGGAGTGGGTCCTGAGAATGTGGCGAGTTGGTCCGGTCGATCCAGAAGGCGGTGTAGATGACGCCATCGCTGCCAAGGCGATCTTCGGTGGCAATGCAGCCGGCTTCGTTGGCCAATCGCCTGACCCACTCATTCCGCTCGGGCTGGGTCAGTGAGGCGAAGAGACGCACTTCGTCGGGCGTCCACGCTCTCCTCCTCGCAAGCAAAAAGAGATCGCGAAATCCAAGGCAGCAGGAGGCGTCGTCGGTGCTCGTTCGCGCGGGGCCTGACGAGCTGGCGTCGGTGTTCATTGGTGCGTGGCGTGGAGTGCGGGCTTGAATGGCGGGCTGGATGTGCTGACTTCCGTCTCGGCCGCTTGGAGCGGCCCCGAGCGGGGACGAACCAGCACGGCTGGGGGCCCGATGGAATCTACCAGAGCGCTGTTTCGCTCCAGTTGCGTCGCAGAATTTCGGGAGCTTGAGTCAAGCCAACGCAACCTGCACGGTTCAATTCCGCCGCAGGCGTCCGAGTGTCGGGTGCCACGCTTCACACTTCCGGAGGTGAATCATGCAGCAGGTCAGTCCATCGAGGTTCGTCCTTGTCCATGCCCTGATTGCTGGTCTTCTTTCGCTCGCATTCCCGTCGTTTTCCCGGGGGAGTCCGATGCCCGCGCCCGCCCCGTCAGCGTCGCCCGTGGCGACTCCCTCAGAGTGGTGGCACGGCGACTCGACGGTGGACCCGTCGTTCCCGACCTCAACCGTCACCTCGCACGAGGCCGCTGCGCCGCAGCCTGCTTCGGACGAGGTGACCTTGGTTCTCTGGAGCGGCCCGGTGCCGGAGCGCTGGCAGCCTGCGGGGGCGAGTCTCTCGCTCGCGTCGATCCACCCGGGTGAGCGCGGTGACTTGCGGATCTCGAGCACCCTGCAGGTGGCTGCGGTGGCCATCATCAACCCCGAGCGGGCCGGCTTCAGATTCGGCTATGGCCTGCAGTCCGAGGTCTCGATCGATCTCAGTTCAGACGCGCCGCAGGTCCACAAGTCAACCGAGTTCATGCTGGTTGATGAGACGCCGTCGGCATCGGCCGCGATCGCCGCCGCCGACGCGCTTCTTCTGAAGATGGCTGTCGATGCGGCCTCGCTCCGCACGGCGTGGACGCAGAGCGCCTTCTCGACCTGCTTCAAGACCTGCGTCGCTCTTGCCCATGGGCCCGCCTTCACCGCGCTTCTGATCTGCATCGGAGCTGCCACATTCGCCGAGGCGGCCGTGGTCGCGGCGTGCGCGCTCGCGTGCCTGTTGACCGGTCCCGGCTGGGTGCCCTGTGTCGCTGCGTGCCTGGCGACCGTTGCCACGGCGACTGGAATCGCGCTTGCGACGGTGCTGGGCGCGTGCTTCGCGGCCTATGTCGCTCGAATGAATCTGGCGCTGGCTCTCTGCGCCATCGGGTGCATCTGGTGATGGTTCCGTCCGCATGGAATCTCGTGATGGCGGGGGTCCTCGTCCTTGGCCCAGGAACAAGTCTGTTCCTGGGCCACAGGATGGGCCGCCTTCAAGGACCCGACAAGCGTGCCAGGGTCGGCAGCGCACTCTTCATCATGGCGGTGGGTGTGATGCTTCTCGTGCTTGATCTGCTCTGCCGCGCGATGGGGTGGACCATCTGACGGGACCGATCGGCCTTCCCAACCCCGCAAGCCGCTGGGGCGGGTTCGGGCACATAGCCCAGCTGGCGCATCGGTCTTGGGCCACCGCGAACTGAGAGGCCAGACGGCCGGATTCGAGCCGCGCTCGCCCGCCGCACGGCGGCACTTCGAACATGGTCGGGGCAATCATGCACCGGTGGTGCTCTGTCACGCCGGCGTTCGGGCTTGTGAGCCCGATGTCCGGGATCCGGTGAGCCGGCATGCCGTGGAACCCGGGTGAGCCGATGGGCGGACGATCAAGAGCCCTTGATCTGCCCCTCGGCGGGGCATTGAGTGTTGGTTGACAGTCTGATTCCCCAATGGCCAAAAAGTTCGATCGTCAGTGAAGCTCCGGCCATCACACAGACCATGAGCGACAGGAATCGACCCGAACTGGTCTGACTCCGAGTTCGGCCGCAAGGTATGCCCTTCGTCCGACCGGCGCGTCGGAAGGAGGCAGGCATGCGGAACCCTCTTCTCACTCCTGAAATTCGCGAGATGCTGCAGGCCAACGACCTCTCCGCGTTGGCGGCGGTGGCGCGCGACACGCATCCGCGCACCGTAGCGGACTGCGTCGGCGACCTGGACCCGGCGGAGCGCTGGCGGGTGCTAGCGGCCCTGCCGATTGACGCCCGCGCGGCGGTGGTCGCAGAGATGGAGCCGCCCGTACAGGATGAACTGGTCGACCAGGCCGACCGACGCGATGTCGCCGCCATCCTGGAGCGCATGCCGCCCGACGATCGCGCCGATCTGATCGGTCGTTTGAGCGAGTATGCACGCGAAGAGCTGCTGCCCCTGCTCAACAAGGCGGCCCGCGAAGATGTGCGAAGGCTTCTCGCCCAGACGCCGGGCACTGTGGGCGCGATCATGAGCACGGATTTCGCTGCGCTTCGCCCGGACATGACGGTGGCGGATGCCCTGGCGGAACTTCGCGTGCAGGCCCCGCGCAAGGAGACCATCTACTACGCCTATGTGACCGATGGCGCTGGGCGGCTCATCGGCTTCGTCTCACTCAAGGACCTGATTCTTGCTCCGCCCGCAGCGCGCATCAGCGAAGTGATGCACGAGGATGTGCTCCGCGTCACCGCGAGCGACTCCGAGGAAAGGGCCGCCCAGATCGTTGAGGAGTACAACCTGCTGGCGCTCCCCGTCGTGGACTCCGACGGCAGAATCGTCGGGATCGTGACGCACGACGATGTGGCCGACGCCGTCCGCCGCGAGGTCACGGAGGACTTCGCCCGAATTGGCGCAGTCGCGCCGCCAAAGGGCGACGAGTCGTACATGACCACGCCCGCCTGGAGGCACTTCAACCGGCGCGTCTATTGGGTCGTGGGACTGGCGGCCGCAGGACTGATCTCGGGAATGGTCATCCACGGGTTTGAGGACGCGCTCACAACGCTGGTGATCCTGGCGTTCTACATGCCGATGGTCGCAGACACCGGGGGCAATGTCGGCAGTCAAGCTGCAACAGTGGTCGTGCGGGCCCTGGCGGTCGGCGAGGTGACGGCTCGCGACTGGTGGCGGGTGGTTCTCAAGGAAGCCGCGATCGGGCTGATGCTCTGCACGCTGCTGGGCGCTCTGGCGTTCGGCAAGGTTCTCTTCCTCTCCGGGGGCACCGAACTCCCCGCCGGGTACACGCTGATGCAGCTTGCCTGGGTCATCTCCGTGGCGCTCTCGATCCAAACCGTGATCTCGACGATCGTCGGAGCGGGGCTGCCGATGTTGGCCAAGGCCCTCCGGTTGGACCCAGCGGTCGTTTCCACACCGGCGCTGACCACTGTGGTGGATATCACCGGCCTGCTGATTTACTTCACCACCGCCAAGTTGCTGCTGCACCTCTGACTCCGAGCGCGACAAAGAAGTCAGGAGAGACGCCCATGACACGACGGCTCGCGATCCCTCGATACTGATGCTCTGAGTGCGAACGACTCAGCAAGTCGTGTGCCACAACCCGGACAGCCGTGAAATCGGGGTGACAGTACGCAAATAGAACTTTTCGTGCAGGGAATCCGCTCCTGGGGGCCAGAATCGCCGATTTTTCTGCCGTGAAACCGTGAAGGCGTTCCACCGGGATAACCCGACGGGTGCACATTGGCGGACGACTATGTCCTTTGGTACTTCCAATTCCGCGACTTACCTTCCGTTATCCACTCCACTGCGGTGGCGATGCGGGACCGGCGCGTCTCCACGCGCTTGGCGCCGGTGATCCACTCGATGTACTCACGCTTGTGACTGGGTGAGAACGCCTCGAAGTTCGCGGTGGCCTGCTTCGACTTCTTCAGCGCGGCATTGAAGTCCTTCGGCAGAGGCGGGGGCGTGGGCCTGGGATTGTGCGGCGGCAACCGGACGCCCTCGTCATTGAGTTTCCTGGCCTCTTTGATGATCCTCAGCAGCACCGCATCTGAGGGGAGGTCCTTGACATCCGTGATGCGCGCAGCGGCCGGGTCCTTTACCTTGACTCCCCAGCTCAGTTTGTCGCCGAACTTCGCGGCGCTGGAGTTCCTGTTCTTGAAGATCAGCTCGGACTTCCAGAATCCGCATGCGCAGTGCTTCTTGAACGCCGCCATGCCGCAGAACGGGCCCTTGTACTCGAAGGCCGGCGCGCCCCACTTGATGGTCTCGACGACGTCGGGACAGCCCTGATGCACCATCGCCCGCAGCTTCACCAGAATGGGTTTGGCGAAGTCGTTCGCTTGTTCGATATACGCATCGACGCGCGGATCTTTGGTCGCCATATCCGGTAGCCTACCGCCTTAACGCACAGGGACACAGACACCGGCGCTTGCCGAAGCCATAACTCCTCTGAATCGGGGTGAGTGGACTCCAGTTGAACTTTTCCTGCGTTCCTGCGCTGAAATTGAGGTTCTTGAACTTGAGCGGCTGATGTCGATGGTCGAGTGATCCAATCGGCCCGCCCACCCGGGGGCGCTGAAGCCGCCTCCGGGGGCTTCAGATCGCCGCCCGGCGGGTACATTGCGCCACTTAGCAGGCAGCCACGCGCGGCTCGAGTTCGCCGCAACGCAGGTGCGCCGTTCGCACGACTCGCGACTCGATAGGAGATTCCTCCATGCGCTTGCTCACTTCGCTCGTCACAGCACTCGCATTTCTCGCAACCCTCGGAATCGTCGACGCGCTCTCGACTGCGATGGCCTCGGACGCGGCCCCCACGCAGGCCTCGAGTTCGCCTTCGACGCAGACGGCCCAAGCCGACGGCTTGCGCGCGTTGGACGGCGAGTGGATCTACTTGGAGGACCGCACGGAGGGCCGCACCCTCGAGCAGTTGGGGCCACCCATGAGCAACGCGTTCACGCTGAGCGTCGAGGAGGGCGCGGTCATCCTGGTGTGGGGCCATGGCGGTCAGCGCCGCGATGTGCGCGTCGCGCTCGACGGTTCGGTCACTGAGATCGCGGAGTCCGAAAGGAGCGCTCGCTACCGCGGCTCATGGAAGGACGGCACGTTCGAATATCAGATCGAGTTCGTGCGCGGGCCGGACAAGGCGCCCGACGGGCTTATCCGGCGGGATTTCCGCATGACGACCGACGGACTGCTCGTTCGCTCTGCGTACGAGTCGACCGGGTCGTTCGAATCAACTCTGCCGTTTGAATCGGTTGGGCTCTACCGCCACGCGCAGGACATCCCGCTGCCCACGCCGGCCAAGGCGACGATTGGCGACTTGTTCTGGCTGGCCGGCGCTTGGGTTGGAACGCGGGGCGAGGGGGGCGCGATATCGATCGAGGAGCGATGGACTCCGCCGCTGGGAGGCGCGATGCTCGCCGTGTCGCGCACGGTCAAGGGCGGCAAGATGGGCGCGTTCGAGTATCTGCGCATCATCGAGCACGACGGCGGGCTGGTCTACATCGCGCAGCCCGGCGGGGCGAAGCCGACCGAATTCGTGCTTACGGAACTGGGCGGCACGCGCGCCGTGTTCGACAACCCGCGCCACGACTACCCGAAGCGCATCGTGTACGAACTTTCTGCCGAGGGTTCCCTGACCGCCACGATCGGCTTCACCAAGGGCGGCACCCCGCGGCGCTTCGAGTTCAAGCGCGAGGGCAACTAGAAGTGCCGGTTTGTATGTCCTATCCCCGGAGCCATTGCAGACAATGTCACGCGTCGGCACGCCAAACGCGAAGCGAGTGACAGGATTTGAACTCCTGAGTCCGCGATTCCGCGCCAATCTCAATGGTTGAACGCGCGATGTTCGAAACATGTGCGATCGTTTTGAACCGATCCCAATCGGACGGGTGCAATGAAAACCCACTCGATGCGTGCATCAAGTGGATCTTCCTTGTCCTGAAAGTCGGGGCGACAGGATTTGCCATCGCCGGGGCGCAAGCCCCGCGATCCAGATCCTGCGGAGGGGCCGATGGGATCGCGAGCGAAGGCGCTCCGCCTTCAGCGAGCGGGCCCGAGGCCCATCCGCGCAGACGAGACGCTGCGCAGCGGAGCCTGCGAGTTTCGCCGCTGAGGTTCGATTGCAGCGTCTCGGCTGCGGAGACCCGATGACGAAACGAAGAAACGGAAGGCCTTGTGGCCTTCCGTTTCGAGTGAGGAGTCGGGGCGACAGTACGCCAGTTGAACTCTTCGTGGAGGGAATTCGGGCCTGGGAGCCCGGAATCAAGGGTCTGCTCGGCCGTGAAACCGTGAAACGCGGATAGCGACCCCCCCGATTGCTCAGGGACGCCTGAGCAGGGGTCATGGCGATTGCCGTCTATCGGCTGCCTCGGAAGACCTTCCATCTGAAGGTCCGCGAGCATCACGACTCTTGAGTACCGGCCAATCAACCGCCTTAGCATAAGCCAGACGATTAGCTCGGCGGTCCTTGATGACTTGGAGTCGCTCCTGCCTTTCGGCCTTGTAGTCGAAGTACGCGTCAATTTCCGCGACAAGCGGGTGACCGTGAAAGACCCAGTCTTCTCGGTCGCTAAGCCCGCCGGCTTCCCATATATCGCCCGCGAAGGAACTGCCGATTGCCTCAAACAAAAGGACGAGGACGAGGGAGTAGCCCTCGAACACTTCGTCATTTGACTGGCGTAGCTCGGCCGCCGTCTCGAACCCAGGACTGACGCCTTTGGCGGCCAGTTCCAATCGCTCCTCGATCTGGCGGACAGATGGGTGGACGTATTCACACGCACGGGAATAGGCGGCCAACAGTTTCTTGACCACCCGCTCAGCGTCGGGAGCTGTGAGGTTGTGGAACGACAGCTCCTTGACGGGCGTGATGGAGGCAGGATCCAACTTCCGGTCGAAGAAGACAAGGCGATGCTCAAGCGGGGATGTGGGCATTTTCTGATCGACAAAGAGGGCCTTGATGGCCAGTTCGATCATGTAGCGCAACTCGCGCCGAGCGGAGTTCCGAGCCCCTTCATGGACCGCCATTCGGACCAGGACGGCCGATTGCATGAGGTCGTCAATGCTGCGCATGAACAGTGACTTGTCGACCCAATCGCCCGCTCTGGTCGTGGCAAACCAGCACAAGCGAAGCGTCGCAATGAAGTCGAACATGAGACGATCCAGTCGGGCCAGCTCCGCTCGGTATTCCGGAGCTTCGACGACCGCCTTGTGCGTCTCCTGGCTGGCCTCGGTCTGCTTGCGCAGCTCGGCGAACAGGGATTCCATGCTTGTTGGTAGCTCGTCGGGCAAGGCCTTTCTCCTCCGCGGCCGCGGACCCAACCCTGCTCGTGGGGGGTAGAGGGTGAGGTTTGGAGCGGGAGAGGGGCCGCGTCTCCCGCTTCATCAACCAGGTCAGTTGTTAAACGCCGGGGCTGCTTTCGCAAACGAGTAGGCGGCGGCGGGACTCTGTACTTGGGAACGGGCGGACTGCCGAACCGATCGGCCGCATACGCGGACGTTGTGCAGAAGAAGCTCGTCAATCGGCTGACCTGCGGGGGTCGGATTCGCACTCCAAACCAGTCGGCCTCCGACACGGCGGGCACTCTGGCGCATCTTTGCCTTCATGTTGGCGGACGTATCTACGACGATCACCCGGGCAAAGGCTTCGGACAGCTCTGGAATGTGCTGGAACCCGCCTCGCAGCAACAGGCTCAACGGGCGTTGAACCGAGCGTGCCAGCTCAGCGAGCTGGGCCGCGTGCCATGCACGACGCGGAGCCGAGCGTCCCATCGTCCCCATCTCGTACGACACTGCATAGATTGACGGCGATGCGTTCAGGTAGGCGATCCAGCGAGCGAAATCGTGCGGCGTTCGTCCGTTGACATGCACGGCGGTCGGCAGGCCGGCCGCCGCAAACTCCTCGAAGCATGACGCGATTCGAGCCATGCTCACAAGATTGTCGTGGCGCACCGTGTCGGCGTGCATTGAGAAGTTCGGGGTTGCGATCAGGGCGGGCCGCAGCAGCCGAAGGATCTCAGCGGTCTTCTTCGCCCGGAACACATGCCAGAACCGTTCGACATCGCGATCCTTGCCGGTGGCGGTGATCACGATTCGGGCGTCCGGACTGATCTTGAACCTCGCGAGGAGGTCCTGTCGGGAATCGAAGCGAGGAAGGCCGGACTTGCTGTCGATCATCGCGTAGAGGGAGAGCGCGACGACGGAGAGCGGCAGCGGGCCCGCCAAATCTCCCGCGTCCAAGATGCAGGGAACATGCTCGGGTAGCGCCAGCATGGGCGTAACACGCCCCTTGTATGGGCGCAATTCCAGTCCGCCGGCCTCGTTGACGAGCGTGCTGTAGCGTCGTTGCTTGGGACAAACATACCGGCGACAGTTCGCAGGTTGGCCACAGCACAAGTCCATGCAACTGAACGCGGGAGCGGTGATGCTCAAACCGCCGCAGTGCCGGAGCTCCGGGCAGGTTGAACAGCCGAGCTTGATCTCCTCGCCGGGCTGATGCCAAAGCGACGGGTCGGCAAGCCTCTTCCCGCGCACAGTCAGCGGCGTTGCGATTTGCGGTTGGTTCATGGCTACTCCAGCTGCACTTCCGCCTTGCCAGTGAGGGTGAACATCCTGCTCACCTGTCCGAACGCGCTTGGGCATGGTCCCTGCATCATGTCGATGACGCTTGATGGAGGGTTTTCCACGTGGCCCACCACCGTCACGCCCTGCACCACGAGCAAACGGCGGTTCGCATCGAGCGCGAGGCGGCACTCGTCGCCGACACTGAACGCGTGGCCTTCTCGTGGCGTCGCGACAAGCGCAAGAGAGAGCTTCGGCACGCCGGTAAAGAGTGTGGGTTCGTCAAGCAGGTCCAGGCATCTCCGCTGCTTGCGCTCGAAGCTGTCCGTCGCCTTGGCGATCATTTCGGTACCCATAGCGGAGATTCTCCAAGAGAGGCCGATAGTGCCGTGACCGGCCACGGCGTTCGGACACAAGAATGCCCTTCGATTCCAATGCGGCGAGTCGGTTATTCGCGGCGGACAGGCCGACGCCGGGAATTGCCCGTGACACGAATGTGGCGTCGAACTCAAGCTGGCCTTCAACAGCCTGCAAGGTGTCATGGAGCGCGGGATCGAGCCGACCCAGTACGATCGGAGCGGTCAGAACCCGGTCCGGGCTGATGTCGGCGGCGATCAGGACGCCGCCGGTTGCCTCCAAGGCGACTTCCAGCTCCTCCCGGACAATCTCCGACAGGCCGGTCGCCACGAAACGAAGGTCTGGCCGCACCGCAACCGCGTACTTGAGCAACGCCAGGATGCCTTCGCGTAGCCAACTCACGGTTGCGATCCGCACGCCGGAAAAGTCGATGCCGTGCAGCCCGGCCTGAGCGGCGTCAACACGCTGCCTTCCCGCTTGAAGCCAGACGGCACCGTCGGCGGCGCCGGCGAGGTCGGCTGACCGGGCGAGTTCTGAGACCGGGATGGTTCCGCAGACCTTCATGTGAACGAATGAAGAATAGCGACCGCGGGGAGCCTGTCAAGCCCCGATGCTGGCGGTTGGGGAGATTTCCACTGAGACCACTACCCCTTGATGGTGCGGCCTCTGCGAGCAACGGCCTTGATCCGGGCGGGGGCCGGCCCCCACTATCTCCAACACGGCATGTCCCGATCGAAGGCGAACGGTGCCGTGTGCGGCTTTGAGGGGCAGAAACACTGCCCGGTAGCCATAGCCGTACCCCACGCCGCGGCCGTGCCTTGAGACCCCGGGCGTCACCGCCAGCGGGAGCGCCTCCAGGTCGTCCCGTAGCGATCGGAACTCGGATGCCCTTCGCAAGCTGGCCAGCATGCCGATACCCGAGTCGGCGACGACGTACTCGAACGAAGATGCCGTCCTGGCGAAGGCCGCGACCCCGGGGGTCGGGGCTTCGCTGTGCTGGATCACGTTGTCGGCAAGCTCGTGGATCGCACCGATGAGCCCGGCCGCAACGGAGTCTGCGAACCCGACCGCGCGGGCGATCAGTTCGGCGCGCTTGAGGAACGCAGTCCACGCGGTGTCGCGTCCCAGCTCCACCGGAATCCCGATCACGTCGGCGGCCACTGCTTGAAGGCTGTGATTCACCGCGGGCGCGGTATTGCCGTCAAGAACGCGGGCGATTTGATGCGCGATGCGTGACTGGGTGTGATCCGACAGTCGCGGCAGGTGGCTGCCGCCATTGCGCCGGTAGAACTCGTACTCCACAATCGGTCCCACTCGATCGCCCAGTATCGCGCCCAGCTCCGCCGTCGCATTCGCGATGGCGGACACCGGTGCAACCGCGAGCTCGTCGAGGAAGTGTGCGGGCATTTGACGGGTTAAACCTCATCCGCCGAAACCACAACGGCAAATGGCACGCCGAGAGTCTCGAAGTGCTTCTGTCCGCAGCGAACCTTGTCCGCCTCGGACGTGCGGAGCTTCAGGAAGTCCTTTGTGCCCTTCGTCTCACGGGCGAGGTACAACGCGGCGCCGTCCTGCTTGACGATGGCCCAGTCCGGATTGTACTTGCCGACGGGGGTGTCGATCTCGAACCAGTTCGGGAGCTTGACGAAGAGCTTGATGTCCTCGCGCTGATCGAGCTTGCGGGCGAACTCGCGCTCGACCTCGGAGTCGTACACGACGTATTCGTAGACCGAATGGGTCACCTGGAGCGCCGTCAGGTAGTTGATGAGTTCCTCGTTCTTGAAAAGCATCATCTCCCACTCAGCGTCGGCCCCGCTGCCCGGAAGCTTCTCGTACTTGATGCCGTCCACAAGCAGCCGATGCAGCTCGTGCTTGATGATCGCGGCCACGGCGTCCATGAACCGCTGCGGGTCCACGAAGAACTCTTCCAGCCGCCCTGATTCCTTGAGAATCCGCACGAGCGTCGAACGGGTCAG